>CAMLRJ010000209.1 GCA_946482345.1 uncultured Cellvibrio sp. | reverse complement strand
GAATATTGACTGCTGAATATCCCACTTCACGAATGTTGCGATCCGAGTAAGCAAAAGATGCCAATACACCAATACTGTCCTCGGCAAATTTTTTACTGACCAAAAATGAGGCGCGTGGATCAGTGGACTCACTGACATCATTGAACACACCACGCAGGGTTCCTGTCATGGTCAGTTCATCACTTAATGCCAGTGGTTTTTGTGCTTTCAAGTCAACCGTAGCGCCCAGCGATCCTTCCTCTATATCAGCACTGGGGGTTTTGCGTACGGTTAATTCGGAGAAAATTTCTGTCGGAAATACGTTGAACTCAAAACTGCGGCCACTATTGCCCGCGCCATAAATATCAGAAGCACCGGTTTGCGATGTTCCTTCCATGCCATTAATACGCACACGCGTAAATTCTGCACCCAGGCCGCGAACAGAAATGGTTTTACCTTCGCCGCCATCACCTCGCGACAAGGCTACACCGGGAATTCGTTGCATGGATTCCGCCAAATTGGAATCCGGAAACTTACCCACGTCTTCCGACATAATGCTGTCAACGGCAGCAGCACTTTCGCGTTTTTGATTTAACGCGGAACTTAATGAAGCCTTGAAGCCAGTGATAGTGACTTCTTCCACATCATCCTGCGCACTCACTGTTGCCGACAGTGTAATGGCCGCCAAAATGCAGAGGGAAAGCGGTTTGGGGTTGAATTTTCTATGGATCATCTACTGAACCTCTTTTTAGAATTATTGAAGCCGTGTTTGATCGGATGCTAATAGATGTCATTTAATTAAACAATCATTACCAGTCAAATTAAGTCTACACTGCTCACTGGTTGTCATTAATAATCATATTTATGGGAAAAATCGTAACCTTTTTCCTGACTTTTCAGTAATCACGTGATTCAAGGGATTGATTGGTTGCCATCACACATTGAAGCATTTGTTCTAAACTTGGATTTATCGTGGACTTCAGGGTGAAATCAATGGGATATCCAGGCTTTCAAGTTTGCTACCGGACATTTGCCCTGGCATTGATTTTCTGCGCCCTGACATCAACTGCACGAGCAGATTCCCTGCCCAAAAATTTGCAATTTATTCGTTTGCTTACCGAGCAAGGTTTTTCAGTGAGTTCCATGGAAGCCATATTTCAGGACAAACAGGGTTATATGTGGTTTGGCGGTCTGGATGGTTTGGTGCAGTACGATGGCTACAATTTTATTTCCTACCGCAATAAATCAGTCGATAAAAAAAGTCTGAGCAGCAATGTGGTCTGGGATATTTTTGAAGATCATCAGGGCGTGTTATGGATTGCCACTGATGGAGGGTTAAACCGTTTCGACCGTGATCAGGGAAACTTTTCACACATACGTCATGATCCTGCAAACCCTGCAAGCTTGTGCAGTGATTTGACTCGCAGTATTGCAGAAGATGGGCAAGGCAACTTATGGGTGGCTACTTTCAACGGTCTCGCCAAACTGGATTCCTCCCGCACAGTCTCCGGGTGTTTTCGCCACGACAATACCAATAACAATTCCTTGTCCAGTAACGAATTAAGAAAGGTCTATCTGGATCATCTTGGACAAATGTGGATAGGCACTGATAAAACCGGTCTGAATATGATGAATCAGGAAGGTGTTTTTCATCGCTATCCTTTTGAAACTCCCGAGTCATCCTCAGGAACCGGGCACAAAAATGTATGGAGTATTTTCGAAGATCGCGATCATTACCTCTGGCTGGGTTCTGACGGAGGAGGGTTGACCCGGTTGTCGCCAGATCGAAAACATTTCGAACATTTTGTCCATTCACCGAATAATCCCGATGGTTTAAGCCACAACTCCGTGATGGATATAACATCGGATACCGACGGAAATCTTTGGCTGGCAACTGAGGGCGGCCTCAATCATCTGGATCGCAAACAATTAATTTTCACTCACTACAAACATAACCCGGCGCAACGATACAGTTTAAGTAGTAATGTCCTGCGCAGTTTATATCTGGATTCCAATCATGATCTTTGGGTGGGTAACTTTCCGACGGGTGTGAATTATCTCGATACATCCAATATGGTGTTTAGAACCTGGCGACATGATCCGAATAATCCCAATAGTCTTAGTCATCCATCGGTTTTGACCATTGAAGAAGCGGCTGATGGCAACCTTTGGCTTGGAACAGATGGCGGCGGAATGAATTATTTCAATCGCCAGACGGGGCAATTCACACATTATCAACATGACCCCAAAGATCCAGAATCTATAAGTGCGAACGCAGTTTTGGCAATCAAGCGCGATCTTGATGAACGTTTATGGTTAGGAACCTGGCGCGGTGGAGCCAATGTTTTTGATCCTGCAACAGGCAAGTTGAAAGTCTATCTACCTGATCCACACAAGCCAGGTGCTATCAGCAGTGACAACATCTGGTCCATTTTCAGGGACAGGGAAAATAATCTTTGGTTTGGCACTATTGGTGGTGGAATCAGTCGCTACATTCGCGAAACAGACAGTTTTGTTGTTTACCCGCTGAAGCAACCGGGTTGGACTTTGTATCAGGATCATCAGGGAGAAATCTGGGCGGGCACGGGTGATGGTTTGGGGCGTTATGATCCTGCGCAGGATAAATTTAATTTCTATGTGCACGATCCGAAAAATCCGCACAGCTTAAGTTTTGATGTGGTATTGGATTTTGCCGAAGACAAAGAAAAAAATTTATGGATTGCGACTCGTGGTGGTGGCTTGAATAAATTTGATCCTGCAACCGGAAAGTTCAGTCATTTTATGGAAAAAGATGGTTTGCACAGCGATGTTGTGACTTCACTGGAACCGGATAATCTTGGCAATTTCTGGATGGGGTCATCGAGTGGTTTGTCGCGTTTTAATCCTGTTACTCGCGAGTTAATGCATTACGATGAAAAAAATGGATTGCAAGGCAATCAATATAATATTGGTGCAGTGGTGAAAACCCGAAGTGGTGAAATGGTAGTGGGTGGTACGGATGGTTTCACAATTTTTGATCCTGCAAAGATTAAACTCAATCAATATGTTCCGCGTGTGGCAATTGTCGATTTTCAAATTTTTAATCGACCTGTTGTTGTAGGAGCAGAAGGGTCGCCACTGCGTAAAGTAATTTCACAAACAGAAAACATTACGCTGGATTATCGCCAATCCGTATTTTCATTTTCATTTGTCGCCATGAGCTACCGTGGTTTGGAAAAAAATAAATTCGCCTTTATGTTGGATGGCTTCGAGAAGGATTGGAATTACGTTAATAATGATCGTCGCAATGCAACCTATACCAACCTCAATGCAGGTACCTATGTTTTTAAAGTAAAAGCGGCCAATAATCAGGGAGTGTGGAATGAAGAAGGTCGCAGTATAACCTTGCATATTTTGCCGCCGCCATGGAAGACCTGGTGGGCCTACACACTTTATACCTTGATTACATTAAGCGCGCTTGCAGCAATTGTGTTGGCGCAGTATCGCAAAGTATTAAACCAGCAAAAAATAAATCGCTATCTGGAAACAACAGTTGCTGAACGCACTGCAGAATTACAACAGAAACACCATGAGTTGGCAGAAGCCTATGCACAATTGGAAACGATCAGTTTGTCTGACCCGCTCACCGGGTTAAGTAATCGCCGTTATCTGCAAAAAGTGATTACGATGGATATTGCAAAAGTAGAAAGGGAAATTTCAGATGCACAACATAATCGGCAACCCAGAAAATTATCACTGGACATGACTTTTTTTCTCCTCGATGTGGATTTCTTTAAATCGGTTAATGATATCTACGGCCATATGGCAGGCGATCAGGTATTAATTCAGTTGTCTGCCTTGTTATCAAAAATATGTCGGCAAACTGATTGTCTGGTGCGCTGGGGTGGTGAAGAGTTTTTAATTGTTAGCCGCTTTGCAAGCCGTGAAGAAGCGCCTTTAATGGCGGAGCGAATTCGTAAGGCTGTTGCTGCGCACGAATTTATGTTGCCTGATGGAACTGTTTTGCGAAAAACCTGCTCGATGGGATTCGCTTGTTACCCTTTCCTTGATGGCAAACCTTCGGAGCTTTCCTGGGAACATGTTGTGGATGTAGCTGATCGCGCACTCTATGTAGCAAAACGTTCTGGTCGCAATCGCACTGTGGGTATTATGGCAAGTGCAACTACTCCTCATGAAAATCTGTATGAAAAAATTCAATACAATTTGAAAGAAATGATTACGAGGGGGGATCTGATTGCTGTTGTTCAAACTGATGATCCATTGAACTGGGATTAGGATGAACAAGATCAATTCCCGTCAGGTCTGAGGTCAGATATTTGCGGGCTGGCATTGAGATGGAAATTTTCCGGGGGCAGGGGTGTTGCAGGATCATAGTAAGCCGATGAATCACGCAAATAATTGGCCAGTGGCAAATCAGAATCGCGAATAGATTGAACGACTGATTCTGCTAATTGGTAAGCACCGTAATTATTGTGATGAGTGGCATCTTTGCCATTATCGTTGAATGCGAGTGGTGCTTTATCTACACCCAATGCCTCGTAGAACTTTACGCTCATGACATCAAGATCAATAAGCGCAATATTTTTTTCTTTGGCAACTTCACGCACGGCTTGTGGATATGAGCCATGACTGTTTTGAATTTTTCCGTTGTTATCGAATGTGCGGCGTTGCATGGATGTGATTAATACCGGTGTAGCACCACGCAAGCGAGCTTCCGAAATAAAAGTATTTAAATAATCCTTGTATGTTGTTTGCGCTTCTGCATAAGTTTGAGGCCATTGTTTCTTTTGATCGTTGTGACCAAACTGAATCAATAAGTAATCGCCTTGTTTTAATCCCTCCAATACTTTTGCGAAACGTAAACCTGCAATAAATGATTTCATGGTCTCACCAGACTCTGCGTGATTGGCAATCGCAATGCCGCTATTAAAAAATCGCGGCAACATTTGTCCCCAACTGGCAGCAGGCTCGTAGGGTTGATCGGTTACCGTTGAATCACCGACTAAATAAATTGTCGGCACATCAATTTTTTTAATTGTGATGGATCGGACTTGCGGCGAGTCGCCGTTAAATTCCAGTGTGAGTTTATCATCCCAATGCAAACGATCTTTCTCGTTATTTTTTAATACAACATAACTTCCACCCGGTGCATTTAATTCCGGGGGTGTCAGTTTTGCAGTACGAATATTGACAATAAAACTTTGCGTCATGATTTCACCCGCTGCTGTTTTGATATTTTCCAGCATCAACCGGCGAGATTCTGCTTTGACTGTATTGGATGAGGCTTGTGTAGTGCTGCCAAATTCAACGCTGATTTTGTAATTACCTTCAGGCAGTTGAACTGAAAAATAAAAAGGTTGTGCATCAGTATTCACCCGCGTACCCAAATCAAAACCGTAACCCTGTTCAGGGCTGTAAACCCTGTCAGCCGTAACGGGAAATTGGTTGTGCGTATAGGCAGGATTGCCGGTCTTATTGTGGGTCACAAAATGGAATGTCACAGGCTGGCTGAAATCGGGTTTGTTGTAATGGGGAGTTATGCAAGCCTGAAGGCCAAGTCCTGCAAGCAAGGCCGGAATTGCGAGCAAACGGGTTGTTGGAGGCATATTAATAATCTTTATTCGTCAGTGAAATGGTCATAATCAATCAATAATAATCATATTTCTGGAGAATTTCCTGAAAAATATGATTTAATCCAGACTTCATGACTCATCCAAGAGAATAAAAATGAAGACAACCCGACGTGAAACAATCAAGTTTTTGGCTGCTACCAGTGGATTAACGGCCCTTGCGCCTTACCTGAACGCAACGGCGGCTATGAATGGGGCAGGGCAGTCAGTTGATAACTACCGAATGAAAAAGCTTTGGCATGGTGTGTGTTATTACCCGGAACTTTGGCCAGAGGAAGATGTGGATCGCGATATTGCCGAGATGCAAAAACTGGGGATCAATATGATCCGTATCGGCGAATTCACCTGGTCCAGCATCGAGCCTGAGGAAGGAAAAATTTCCACGCGATTTTTACGTCAGGTCATGGATAAATTTCACGCTGCCGGTATTGCAGTGGTTTTTTGTACGCCTACCCCAACACCACCGGTATGGCTCACGCACAATCATCCTGATCGTTTATTTGTGAATGCTGAAGGTGAGCGATTAATTCACGGCGCGCGTCAGCATGTGAGTTACGAACATCCTGCTGTGCGCAAAGCATGTTTTCGTATTGTTGAAAGAATTGCAAAAGATTTGGGTGATCATCCGGCCATTATTGCCTGGCAAATTGATAACGAATTGAAGTGTCATGTTGCAGAAGATTTTAGTCCGGCGGCAATTGCCGCCTGGCATCTCTGGTTGAAAAAACGTTACGTCACGATTGATCGTTTAAATAAAGAATGGGGCACACATATGTGGAGCACTCATTATCAAACATTCGAACAAGTACCGGCGCCATTAAAAACACCGTTTTTACACAATGCTTCCCTGAGCACCGCTTATCGTTTA
>CAMLRJ010000208.1 GCA_946482345.1 uncultured Cellvibrio sp. | reverse complement strand
CCAATTCTACGTTTACACAATTGGATCACACCGAAGCCGAACTGCAACTGAGCATTAAAATATTATTACGCGAATCCATTTTTGATGATAACGGACATCTCTACCTGGGATATACCAATCATTCTTTTTGGCAAGTTTACAGCGATAAAGATTCAGCACCTTTTCGCGCAACAGATCATCAACCGGAATTTATTTTGTCATTTACAAATGATTGGAAAATATTAGGTTTCAATAATTCGGCTAACCAGCTTATTTTAAATCATCAATCGAATGGTACCGGTGGACTTTTATCCAGAAGCTGGAATCGCATTATTGTGACGTCAGTTTTTGAAAGAAATAATTTCGTTTTTTCGCTGTCACCATGGTACCGAATTCCGGAACCCAAACAAAAATACCCGGGAGATCCTGACGGCGATGACAATCCCGATATTACTCACTTCATGGGAAATTTTGAATTCAGCAGCGCTTACACAGATAAAGCCAATATTTACAGCATGATGCTGAGAAATAATTTCGATGCCGACAACAAAGGTGCTATAGAGTTAGGCTGGAGTTTTCCGATCAGTAATAATTTGCGTGGTCAATTTAATTATTTTAATGGTTACGGACACAGCTTGATTGATTACAACCACGATCAGGAAGTTTTCACTTTAGGAATTATTTTTACAGATCTGTTTTAATAATTTGCTCGATAATCATCAATGTGTCTGCAGTAGCATCAATAATTGAAAATCCCATCCAATATTTACCAGCCAAATCAGCTTCTCTTACCCAAAGACAATCAACACCAATTTGTATGCTGGATAAGTTACGAATAGGTAATGGCAAATGTATATCAAAAGTGTAGAGTGTATCCTCATTCAAGGCTTTATCTGCAATCAGCATTAAGCCATTGGAATGGATGTTAACCAATCTGCCAATATAGGTATCGCGCAGTGCATCATACACATCGACATCCTGGGTAACTGAATAACGCTCCCTCTGACGCTGGTGTGAACTCATACTACTTTCTCAATTTTAACGGGATGCACTTTACCAACATCAGCACGCTCATTTAATGTGTTATAAATATTTTCCAACGCGCGTTCAAAAAATGGTTTGGTGCTGCCGGAAATAATCTTCGCAGTTCCGGACAACATCTGCCTTGCCAATTCCAAACTTGAAGTCAATGACACTTTTCTGCCCTGCTGATCAACCAGCATATAGTGCTGAGTCTTTTTGTTGTACCAGGCCACCTTCAAGCGTTTACCACCCTCAAATTCAAACCAGGTTCCAAATTCCACCATTTTCAAACTGTCCATAAAGCGCTGCTCATCAGGCGTGATGACTTGCCGCTCAAAACTTTTCCCGCCTGCTTTTTCTGTTGCCATGGT
The DNA here is from genome assembly GCA_946482345.1 of uncultured Cellvibrio sp. The sequence goes on along the minus strand of CAMLRJ010000208.1, from coordinate 5,113 downwards.
TTCCAATCGCGAACGCATAGGCGCAGGTGCAGGTTCCGCTTTACGGCTCAACAACGCAAGACGCTGCAATGAGCTAACGGCATCCAGCAGCTTTCTGCCTTTTGCCTGTTCGTATCCTATGGTCTCAAAACCTTTTTCAAGCGCCGCAATCAAATCTTCCTGAATATGCATTTGTCTGGCTTTTTCAACCTGCAGAGTTTTTGGCTCCAAAGTCCAGATCAAATCATCAATCACTTTTAATGCTTTTTGCCACGCATCGGATTTATCGCTGTAACGTAACAATACAAACGAAAGGTAATCCGACCAGGGTTGCAATAACAACAGCAAGATCGCAGAAGGCATTTCTTTACCATCTGTACGCTTACGAACTTCATCATTCACTTGAATCTTGGCTTCACGTAAACGCTCTTCGCCCTGTGCTTTTTCCAGAGCACGTCGCTCCATCAATTCCTGACGACGAGCAACATTACGAGTATAGGAATTAAATTCAATCAGCGTTTCCGCAAAAATTCGCACATCATTTTTAAATTCTTGTAACAGATGAAAAACTGTCGTTTTAATTTTGGCAAAAATATCATATTGATCTGTGCCGTCATTACCAACCCATCTGGCACCGGCTTCCGCCAGACTATTTAATAAAACACGTGCGGGGTGCTCTGGCTGCTCAAAAAAATCTTTATCGATAAATGCAATTTTAAGAAATGGCGTATGCAAATAACTGAGTACCGTTTTTACCGAGTCAGGTAAATGCTCATCCGACAACATGTACTCAAACAACAACCCGACCAAATCAATCGTCTGCATATCGTCAGCTTCGAGAGCGCCGTTTGCGTTTTCATCTACAATTTTTTCCATCACCTGACGATTCATTTCAGCGACGGTTTTTACATCCACCTGTGTTCCCATCATAGATTCAGATTGCAATGATGCCTGATTCTGCTGAAGTACTTTGGACTGCATCACCTCAAAAACATTCACCAGCTGTGGCGTCGAATAGACTTCCATGTTTGCTGGTGACATAGGTGGCAATGCGGTAAATGCTTGTGGATTGATTGTTCCCACCTGAGCAATCTGTTGTGCAGCCAACATAGTAGGAAATTGTAATGCAACATGCGTCTGCAAAAGTTTAATTGCACCTAACAAACTATTTTGATATTGAACGTCTGCATTACTTAGCTGACCTTCCAACAAACGCTCGGTATTCCTGCGTTGTTGCTGTTCGTGCAAATCCATTTCACTCGGCTGTTGTGCGGCATCTTCATCAAACCCGGACTGATATTGGGATCCGGTTTTGGAATTGACAGGCTGGGATGGATTGAATCGAAGATTGGGCAGCAGATTTTGTCGCGACAAATAATCATTCATCTGCCCATAAAGACCATCAAGCTGGGAAACAAGATCCTGATCGAAAAATTTGTAACCAATAATTTTAGTTTTTACATCTACTTCCAAATTTGATAACACTTTGCGCAAGGCTTCGCAAAACTGCACAGAAGCAACCGGATTACCCGCATCTTCTATTTTTTCACCATCATTCAGTAATGCCAGACGCTGACGCAAAGCCCATAATGGTTCGGAAAACATGTTGTCCGCACGATGGGTAATTGAAGTGATCGCAATAGTTTCTTCCAAATCAGAATGTTCAACCAAAGACAAAATATCACCACTGAAACGCTCTTCACCTGTCAAGGTATTCAAAGTTTTGTTTTTAAATTTCACGAAGCCGTTGGAAATGTGCTGCAGAAACTCCTGTTCTGCTGCATCGGCAACAGCTTGCATCAGATTGTAAGTTTCAAAAAGTGAGGTTTGTTCTTTGTTGGATCTCGCATGAGTAGCATTATCCTGAATCTGACGCATCCATTGAGACCAGAAGCTACCAAAAAACCTGCCAATAAATTCACGTGTGATGTCGCGACATTCTTTAATGTGCTGGACAACCATCTGTTCAGTCATAACCGAGACCGTATTTGTCGATTTATTGGCATCATGGCCAGGGAAACCCGATTTTTTCATAGCTGGTTCACGCTTATTATCCATAGATACTCCCTGCTTAGAGCAAAACTGGCAGTTATGTATCTGTCAGCAACAGTTAAAGGTCAAATTTGATGTCAAATCTTAACAGACTGTGTCCATTCTTCCACAAACGTGCCAAATTCGAATCTACATAACTAAAAATTAGAAGACAGGCTCACAAAAACACCTGACCATTTGATGAGATTTATACCTTAAGACAACCGACTTCCAAACCAGACAAGATTCTAGCCTGGTCGTTTATCCCTCAAATTACCAATAACGGCTTCAAGGGCACGGTCAAACAACATTCCGTCATCCAATATACTCAGGCGTTTTTGCTGTAACGCCAAAGCCAAGGTCTCTCTCGATTCCTCAGCAACTTTCATACCGGAACGGTTAACAAAGATATATTTTCCAGCGGGACGAATAATAGCCGCAAGGCGGCAACGATACTTTTCACCATTATCACCCTGCATTTCAAACCAGGTTCCCTGGGTAATATTACCCACCAAAGCTAAATGCTGGGACTCTATACGCGCAACATCCACCTCCTCTACTTGATGAATGACGGGAACTTCTTGCTTTGGAATATCATCACTGGCATCTCCAACAACAACCGGATCAACGGCTTTTTCCTCCGCTTTTGGTTCCTGCGGCACAACCACAGATGCAACCGGTTTTGCTGGTTGAGGTGCTCGCCTTTGCGCATTCTTTTCAGCCAACTCAATAGCTTTTGCTTCCAAATCTGCTTCTGATATTGATGGTTTTACTTCTGCAGCGGATTTTTCATCAACGGGTAATTTGTCAATTTGCTTTTCAACAGGTTTTTCAACTACAGGCGTTGAATCACTGCGCAATCTGGCCAAATGAACAGCTTCAAGCTGCTTGAACATTTGCGTGGTTTCAAGTGGGCTGAAAGAGATACCTTCTAAACCTGTCCTTAATTTCTGCAAAAGTTCCGGCACCATTTTCAACAATTTTTGACGATTATCCTTATCCATTGAAGAGGTCACACTCCACACCAACTGCTGCGCTGTGGTATTTTTTTCCAGCCAATCCTCGCTATCAACTCCTTGTTTAAGGCAGCTGATAAACATCACGTTGGCCCATGCATCTCTCAGCAAACGCGTAACGGTTTGAGGCAATAGTTTATCGCCAATAATATTGCGCAAAGCATTATCCACTTCTGCTCTGGCACGCTCGGATTTCGCTTTGCCATCTTCAGCATCAATCGTTCTCTGTTCAAGAATTTGTGCGCGACGTTTTTCTTTTTCCTGAAACGCACGGAAATCCAACAGGAGATTATTAAATATTCCCATGTCAGTTTCGAAATCAGCCAACACAACACGTACCATTTCCTGCATTTTGTTGTACAAAATATCTTTGTGCAGATTTTCAGCGGTAGTTTCTTGCCAGCCCAAACAAGCCATTGCCATTTCATTCAATAAACGACGTGCAGGATGCCCACCCTTGCTGAAAAAACTCTTGTCTGCAATCGCAACTTTGACCATCGGAATTTGTAACCGACCAATCAAAGCCTTCATAGGTGACGCCAAATTGCGATCATCTAAAATAAATTCAAACATCATGCTGACAAGGTTAATCACATCATCATCTACCTGATTAATTGCAGCCGATTTCTCAACTTCCGATGACAGCAAATCCTGTAACATTTGTCGTAGACTTACAGGTGTTTGCGCTGTCATTGAATCATGACGATGTTGAGCTTGCGACAATAATCTGAGCAAGTCAGGTGTTGCAATTTCCGTATTTTGGACACTGGGAGAAACTGCAGGAGATGACGATTGACCCAATAAACTTCGAAGATTTTGCAATACTTGATTGGTTTGATCATCGTAAACCTGAGTATGTGATGAACCACCAGAAGCAGTGCCTTGAGCATGGGAAGTTTGTTGTACCGGATTTTTTTTAGCTTTTACCGCCGCTTTTAACGAAGGCAAAATGTTAGCTTCAATTAATGATTTATTCAATGCGTCAAATAATTTTCCCAGCTGCGTCATCACCAAATTATCAAATAATTTAAACAATACCAGTTTGGCTTTTACATCAATTGTCAACGCAGTAGTGGACTGCACAAATGCACGGCAAATGACATCAGCACCAAGAGGATTATTTTTTTGATAGACCTTGATAGGAACCAGATGATCTATACGTAATGTGAGGTGCTGGATGGCTTCAGCGAATTGCTCATTGGCCTTGTTGATCATGGTATCGGTTGCAACCATTTCTTCAAGTTCATCGTTTTTAACCAGAGACAAATCATCTGCTGAAACTTGTTTTTCTTCTGTCATCTCGTCGCGATACGCGTTGGCATCCAATAACTGCGCAAAACCTATATCAATTTGACGGAAAAAAGTTGTCTCCATTGCACGGCGACGAATTCTCACTTCACGCATGGAATCAAAATACAAATTTTGATCCTGATTGTTGTCGGCTTTATCAGCCAACTCAAACATAGCGTCATCGACTTTATCAAAAAGTTCTCTCAACAAATTTTGCAAGTGCTGGCGCGCTTTATCACGCAAATTATGCATAGCGGCAGGCAATCTCGCCAAAGCGATTTGCGACTGCTGCGGAGAGTTTCGTTCAATGTTCAACTGAACAACCTTTTTGGTATCTAATTTGACAACTTCAGGTTTGGCTTCGCTCATGAGGTGTCACTCAAAGTCTGATCTCTATTTGAGTATAACCAAGTGGCAGACAGGCTCGAGGGCAAATGATAAGATCGAGAGGCCTATCACAGTTTGCAATAACTAATTGTTTTGCTTGGCTGAATTTAGTATTTTTTTGGAATTAGACTGACATTTCTTTCATTTTTTATCCCAGCTTTTGAGTTTTTACATGATCCAGCCAGAACGTTTTTCCAGAGACGAATTAATCTCCGCCATCCATCAACAAGTCACCCATGCACTGATCGAAGATGTAGGTTCAGGTGACATCACAGCAGAACTTATCCCGGCAGACAGATTTTCCCAAGCCCGTGTTATCACGCGGGAAGCCGGAGTCTTTTGCGGACGACCATGGGTAGATGAAGTATTTCGTCAGCTGGACAAAAATGTGCAACTGACATGGTTGGTTG
>CAMLRJ010000207.1 GCA_946482345.1 uncultured Cellvibrio sp. | reverse complement strand
ATAATGTAAAAACGCATGATTATGAATGGCTTTGCGATCACGCGAAAAATAAACAAAATGTTGAATTGTGTCTTTAACCAATGGGCAGGTTGCGTTTAGATATTGTTTGTAGGCTTCAGCATAACGCTGATCCGGTCTGGCCCATTCTGCGCATGCAGCTTGTGCAAAAAATAAAATGAGAATTAATGAAGTGATGCAAATTTTTGACATAGCCAAACCAATCATTGAAGCTTCAAATTAAAGAAGCCTAACTCAAATTCGGCACTTTTTACAGGCGGCGGTCACTAACATCAATTGGTATTGGGGTGAAACAAAACACCTGGAATTTTCCAGGTGTTTTTTCTTTTACATCAAGCCGATTTTTTTTCGCGACGCATTAACAGCAACAGGGCAAACAGCGCGAACAGCTCCAAACCAAGGCTGCCACCACCGCCGCCACCGCCCAATTCAGGAGTAGATGTGCCGCTTCCGCCATCCACTGATGCATCAGCCGTCACAGATGCTTTCACCAATTTCATTTCAAAACCGTTTTCATTGATTTTGACCAAGCCAATACCTTCTGCAAACCAATAGTCGGCAACATAAAAGATTTGAAACGGAATACCGTCAATTGTGGTACTGGCAGTAAATGAAATACGTGTATGAAGTGCTGCATATTGACCAGCAGGAACCACGACATTGTCAGAGCCGAAATATTGAACCTGAGCAGTCCAAGTCAAATTTCGTTTGCCGTAGGTAGGCGAAATAACAATGTCACCACTACCTGAATGACTACCTGTGGTTAATAAATTGATACCTTTGTTAAAAGACATGTCCGTTGAAAAGGTTCCGTAATCAGTATCAATCGCCGGAAAGTAAATACCATAAAATTGTAATTGGTTATTTACCGCTTTCAGATAAAAACGACCACCACCGGGAAAATTCAGTGGGCGAATAGTTTGCGATGCAATTGTTTTGTCTGCCCCAACAACTGCAGGCGTCGTACTGTGATCAAAAACCCACTGGTTGGATTTTGCCAAGGGTAAAAAGTCAGCTGCTGTTAGTGTGCTTTTCGCTGGATCTAATGGATAGTAATCCTGAGCGTCTGCAACACCATCATTATCATCGTCCGTGTCGGTGTTGTTACCAATGCCGTCTTTGTCCAAGTCGGCCCATTCATTTTTATTATCAGGTGCAAAGTCTGTTGAATTGGGTACACCGTCTCCGTCTCTGTCAGCGTCAGAATTATCACCTATGCCATCATTGTCCAAATCCTTGCTTTCATTGGCATCTAACGGAAATTTGTCAGCTGCATCAGCGACACCATCATTGTCATCGTCCGTGTCAGTGTTATTGCCTACAGTATCCTGATCAGTATCTAGTGTTTCAAACTTGTTGAATGGGAAAGCATCCAGCAGATCATTTACGTTGTCATTATCGTCATCAACATCGGCTGTGTTGCCCTGTCCATCTCGATCGAAATCACTGGTCTCGGTGGGATCAGCTGGATAGAAATCCTGAACATCCAATACACCATCCCCATCACTGTCTTCACTGGGTGCGTTCAACAAACTAAATACTGGAATACCATTAGATTTATAAATCACCAACAATTGACTCCGGTTGGGAATTGCAACAATTCCCACTGCTTCACCTAAAAATTCTTCTGCAAAATCCGTGTCTACACTGAAATCGGGGTTCAATCTATCTACACGGGTATATAAATTGTTATCTAATGTCCTTAGGCTGAACAAATTCCCATTCAACCAGCCAAGATCTTTGAAGTAGAACTGAGTTACATCACCTACTTCCAACAGGTCATAGTCTGAAACAACTCGGCCAGTCGCTAATGCGATATAACGACCTGTTTCAGAAACACGTATAGGGTCACCCCAGCCTGAACTGTCGTGGTAAGGGCTCTCTTTTTCTGCACCCAACTTTCCTGCACCCGTCAAACCCATCCATTTCAAATCTGAAGGTGAGAATTGGCTAATGTAGTAGATACCACTGGTAGTTGAATCCCAGACCAAAGCACTTGTAGGCTGAATCCAATCGCGATAGTCCGTTTGCACCCCGGAAGAATCATAAACAGTAAACGAACCCCAGGCTCCAGTATTACCTTTGGCAACAACATAATTTCCAGCAACCACAATTGCGGACGCATAACTTCCCAAATTGGCAAAAACCTTTTCCGTTTTTGTCGCAAGATCAATGTAATTAATGGCTCCATTATTGTACGAGAGATAAATTCTGTTATTCATCGCATCATAAGCAAATTGCTGAGGTGCGTTTGCTAGTGGAATTGAATCTAAATAGGTTTCCTGAGCAATTGACCAACGAAAAATATTGAGGTGAGATTTACTCAGCAAATACAAAGTGTCACCATCAGAATCCAATACCCAGGCATCAGGGGTGTATTGAAGATTTGTAGGATCTAATGGTGCAACAGGATCAGCGGGAGAAATATCCATTACATCTACTATCTGCACTTGAATGTTTGATGGAGTATCACGCCCAAAAAGCACAACTTTATCCTGATATATCATCAGGTCAGTAGCACCAGAATTAACTTGATGACTACCCGTTTCTAAAAGTGCTGAGCTGTATGAATAGAGCGTGTTATCACGTAATACAATCGGAAGACCCTGCCAAAATCCAATTGCGTTGTAGAACCCACCCAAACTTCCCGCATGTGTAAGATCTATAGTGTTGTAAACATTACCGCTGGAATCTACAACCCGATTTTGCGTCGGAAACGGCGTTGCATTTGTCCCGATGCTATAACTTCCATGGTAGGGTGATTCCACAGTCAAGCCGATCTGACCCTGTGCATTTAGAGGAATCCTGTAAACATCTGCCGGGCTTATGCCGTTACTGGTTGTGAACACCTGATTATCGGTAGATAGACTGATATCTGAAGATGTGTACCAGAGATTTGAACTACTCAACAAAGTACCATTGGATTTATTCACTACTTGTAAATAACTATATCCCGCTAAAACCAACCACTGATTGGTTGATTCAATATCCAGAATTGATTGGCTAACCAATCGATACTGTGTTTCACCTGTTCCGTCCAAACCCAATTTAACAATAGTGGTTCCATAACTCACATAAATGCCAGTTGAATCTGCATGGATGGCTGTTGGGGTTTGCGCAAGCGTTATAGGAGTCAAAAAACTCTGTGTCTCCAATGAATAACGAGCGACACTCGTTGAACTGGAATCCGCAAGGTAAACGATATTGTTGTAGCTACTGGTTTCGAGAGGGCTGGCAAAAGCCAACCAGGACGCGCAAGCCATTAACAGGGCAGCAACGCGCAACCAAATTTTCATAAGAACTCCTATTTGCATCCCTACGGGAAGCTGTTGTTAGAGGTATTTTTGGGACGACGCATAATACAACACTGATTGGTCAAATTTCGACCCTTTATTCATACTCGGATTCACCGCATTTCAGTCCAATAACACATAACTCAACCCACACCTCCATTAATTTTCAAAGATCCTGAGACTCATACTTTTAAACTTGCGGATTTTATCGCCATGAAAATATGGTGATTTGATCCAGTGCGTTAAACAAAAACGGGCAGCTTGATTTCAGGCTGCCCGTTTTACATCAATCACTGAACTCAATAACGCCAGTTAATCGACCCCATCAGATTACGCGGGGCGCCATAATTGGCTTGGCCCCATTGCGGGCTTTGCAAATATTTTTCGTCTGTGATGTTGTTGAGGTTGAGTGACAAAGTGAGATTTTGCGTCAGGTTGTAGCGAGCGAATAGATCCACCAATGCATAGTCACCTTGTACTTTGGTGTTGCCGTAATAAATATCGCTTTGCCAATTGAGTGCAGCACCCAGGCGCAATTCCGTCAACATTGGCAATTGATAAGCCGTGGCTAATTTGAATTGGTTTTTCGGAATAAAACGACGCGTGGTTTGGTTGTTGTCGTCTTCCACTTTTACGCGAGTGTAACCGCTGCTGATATTTAAGCCTGTGAAAATTTCACCAGCCAATTCCAGCTCATAGCCTTCACTTTCAAAACCGACACCGCGATACAAATTTAAACCCGATGTAGTATCACGACCTATCCATTCACCGAAATTTTCTTGCACGGATTCGAAACGAGCCAGTGTGAGAATTGATTTGCCATCAAATATTTCTTGCTTGATACCGAATTCGCGACTTTCACCACGCACAGCACCGAGTGGTTGCAATTCTGCATCAACCCATGCTTGTGGATTAAACACTTCGCTGTAACTTGCATAAAACATGGTGCCTGGAACAGCTTCATAAGTAATTCCAAAATAAGGAACTGTTTCATCATCAGATGCAGCTTGTGGTGCGCCATAACTGATTCCGTCCTGATCAATATCAACTGTGCGCGCACCCAGTAAAAATGAAAGCTGATCATTCACGTGCAAACGTGTTGAAAGGTACCAGGATTTTTGATCCTGATTGATATCCGTTGATTGTGATGCAGCATCATAAACATCAAATTCCGGTAGTGGTGTTTTTCCATCAGCCCAGTCAGCACCGATGGGATCGTAATTCCATTCGTCGGTATAAATTGAACGACCGGTTAAATGAATATCCGCAAAATTAATTCCAGCGACCAATTCATGTTGCTGCCCCCAAAGTGCAAAACTGCCGTTCACAAACAAATCCACAATTTCTTCTTTATCAGCAGCTTGATAAAGACTGGCGTGCGCGAGCAATCCGGTTTCTGTTACAGGATCAGGCGCACTGGATAAATACAGCGAGGTCCATTCGCTATCCAATTCATTTTGCGTGTAAATTGCTTTCGCCATCCAGTTTTCATTTAAATCCTGTTCCAATTCTACAAAGCTGCGATTTTGTTCGACATCCTGATAGGCCCAATCCGGCGCGGTGTTAGTAGATACATCGTAATTCGTCAGTGAGCCATCATCATAAAATAACGGCAAAGCACCGGATGAGTTGCCATCACTGTGGCTATCGTTATTGCTGTGTCCCAAAGTTAATCGAGTGCTATCGAAAATATTCGCAGTAGCAATTCCATAAAATACTGTTAATTCTTTTCCGTAACGATCCAGATAGGAATCACCATCCTGATTTGCGACTACCAAACGGCCATTTAATTTTTCCGCAATAATTGGCCCGGCAATGTCGCCATCAACACGATATTGATTCCAACTTCCCAGGGAACCTGCGAGTGATGCTTGAAAATCATCGGTTGGTCTTTTGCGTAAATAATTAATGGTTGCTGATGGATTCGCCAAACCGGTAATCAAACCGGTTGCACCTTTTACTACTTCGACTTGTTCGTAAATCGCAGTGTCTTCGTGGCCTTGCGTCAACCCATAAGAAAATGGAACGCCCATACCATCGGTTTGAAAATTCACTATGTCGAAACCGCGTGCAGTGTAATAAGTGCGCCCGGTTTCAACCTGCTCAACCGTGACACCGGGTACATAAGTCAGCAATGAATTCACTTCACGCAGCGAGAAATCCTCAATCTGGTCACGCGAAATTACCGATACCACTTGTGGCGTTTCCAACAGAGTCAAATTCAGCTTGGTTGCCGTTTTGGTTTCCTCGGCTTCGCCATAAATATAAACAGTCTCAATATTGGTCTGCGCATAGGTGCTGCCACAAGCAATAACCAAACTTGAAATCGCAACGGCCAATCGGGATTTTTGGATAAATAAGGGGTTGGAAGGCATTTGGTAGAGGCTCCTGTAATAATTTCGGCGACATCATACAAATGATAATCATTATTATCTAGTCTTTTATTTGCGTTTATGTAAAATGGCGCCAATCCGATTACTGAGACTATTTATATGCCCAAACCACTGTTTACAACCAAGCCTCTCGTCAGCGTTATAAGTGCCATCACTTTAGGTGTGATGTTCGTAACCTCCCCCAATACATGGGCACAAGAAGAACAGGAAACCTCAGAAAAATCCAAAATGCCTGTCAAACGACTGAACACTGTAAAAGTCAGTGCTGATGCTGAGTCGTCAGGTTCGCATCTTGATTATTTGAAAAAAGAAAATGACACCGGAGCTCTGGGTAATAAGACTGTTCTGGACACGCCCTTTTCTATCACAGTGGTTGATAGTGATGAAATTATTGAACGCGGAGCCAAATCCATCGGACAAATATTTGTTAATGACGCTTCGGTTTATGCACCAACACCTTCCGCACAAACGGATTGGTGGGGAACACAAATTCGCGGTTTGCCTGTGCGCAATTTTTATGTCGATGATGTTCCCATGTTGTTGTATTGGGGTGGAGATTTTCCAACAGAAGCAGCAGAAAGTGTCACCGCACTAAAAGGCCTGACAGGATTTATGTACGGTTTTGGCGAACCCGGTGGAGCAATCAGTTACAAAATAAAAAGACCAACAGAAAATCCTGAAACATTTTTGAATTTTGGTTATCGCAATCCGGGTTTGTTTTCTGCTCATGTGGATACCAGTCACAACATAGGTGATGAATTTGCATTTCGTACCAACGTTGCAA
>CAMLRJ010000206.1 GCA_946482345.1 uncultured Cellvibrio sp. | reverse complement strand
ACCAATTTGCGCAGCACTACCGATCACAACTCATCAGCCAAGATGCATGAAATTAATAAATTAAAAGAAAGCAACAAAGTTCAGAAAAGTATTATTTCCAATTTGGAACAAGAAATTTTCATGTTAAGGGAATCTATTGATATCAACACCTCTCAGGAAATACGTGATGTTAAAGAACAGGAAATCAGCCGTCTGGAACGGGTAGTAAAAGAATACGAAGGCTGTGTTGTTATTCTTGAAGATCAAATCAGCGATTTATACAACCGCCTTGAACAAAAAGCCAAAGAACCTCCTGCGCAAGTGCCACTGGAATCCAATCAGGATTTACACACACTTAATGCCGAGCTGCAAAATGTTTCAAAACGGATGGACAGTATTGCCAATGATTATCGACAGGCAGTAGCCGTCAATCGTGCAATTTATAATTTTAGCCAATGCAAAACTATTAAAGACATTGCCAATCTTATAGTGAAATTACTTAAAGAATTTAATATCCCAGCCGGATTCTATATTTATTCGCCTGTTGGCAAGGCAGATTATTTTCCATCACTGCTGTTTAATGACACTCTCAAACGCCTGGTGAAAAATTCAGCACAGAAAGACCACATAGGCCACATTAACAATAACACGCTGTTTGTCGCTCAGGGGATCAAGTTAATTATCTTTCCATCGGAAGGTGAAGCAGATTCAATCAATTCCACTATCAGCGGGATGGTTTGTATCGCCGGTGAAAATATTCTGCGACTGGAAAGTAGCTATGCCATTAAAAAGAACAGCACCAATACAGACAGCTGGATAAGCCTGGCCAAAAATAAAATTGCCAACATTGATATACAATTTTCTTATCAGGCAGAAGAAAGTAAAAAAATCTACAACCAATTCATCACCGATTTGAAAAAATCCTACCAGCATCTGGATTTAAAAGGTGAAGGCGCAGTGATGCTGGATAATGCAATTAATGAATATGAAGCCCGCATGCAATTATTATTATCCGGGGGCGATGTTATTGATAAGGAATTGGAAAAGCTGACCCATCATTTAACCACACTGAGACTACACAACCATTAATCAGCATATAACGTGGGATCAGCAATAGCAGCTTGAATAAAACCCTGCTTGCGCAAACGACAGGAATCGCATTTTCCACAGGCTTTGCCCGCATCATCGGCCTGATAACAGGACACAGTTAAACTGTAATCAACACCCAATTGCATTCCTTGCCGAATAATTTCTGACTTGGTCATTTTCATTAAAGGTGTTCGAATGGATAATTTTTTTCCTTCCACACCCGCTTTGGTTGCAAGGTTCGCCATTTTTTCAAATGCCTGAATATATTCAGGGCGACAATCCGGGTAACCCGAATAATCCACTGCATTCACGCCAACAAAAATATCCTGGGCTTGTAATACTTCTGCCCAACCCAGTGCTATGGATAAAAAAATGGTATTGCGTGCAGGCACATAGGTGACAGGAATTCCTTCCGTTTCCTGTTCAGGTACATCAATCAAATCATCGGTTAATGCCGAACCACCAATACTGCGCAAATCCAGCTTGATCAGTTTGTGCTGCAAACTACCCAGAGAATTGGCCGTGCGCTCTGCCGCCAATAATTCGGCTTTATGTCGCTGCCCATAATCAAAACTCAAGGTGTAGCAGTCATACCCCTGACTTTTGGCAATCGCGAGTACAGTGGTTGAATCCAGACCACCGGAAATTAACACTACCGCTTTGGGTTGGTTTGATGACATGGGAAATCTCTTGAAAAAAACTGCAAAAAAAATTAATGCCCGGGCGCGTCATTCCATAACAATTTATGTAATTGCAATTGAAAGCGAACCGGTAAATTATCCGCCAAAATCCATTCCGCCAAATCAAGCGGTTTGATTTGGTTGAAGCTGGGAGAAAACAACACTTCACCCACTTTGGATGCAAGCTGATGTTTGTCCAATTCAAATCTTGCCCATTCGTAATCAGCGCGATCACAAATCACAAATTTGATTTGATCCTGAGAATTCAACTGTTGCAAATTTTCCCAACGATTTCGACCCACTTCACCTGAACCCGGTGTTTTTAAATCCATAACGCGGCTGACTCTGGAATCCACTTCATCAATCGGCATAGCGCCGCTGGTTTCGAGTGAAACCTGATATCCCGCATCACACAGTGCCTTCAGCAAGCCCAGGCATTCACGTTGCGCCAAAGGTTCACCGCCCGTTACGCACACATATCGCGGTTTATATACAGCCACTTTTTCCAGAATGGATTCCAACGTCATGCGTTCGCCGCCATAAAAGGCGTACTCTGAATCACAATAACCACACCGCAGGGGACATCCGGTCAAACGAACAAACACCGTTGGTAATCCAACTGTTTTGGCTTCACCCTGAAGGGAATAAAAAATTTCGGTGATTTTGAGACTGGACATGCGCATTAACTGCTTGGGAAAACGGAAAGGAGCGCAGTGTACTAGAGGAAATTATTTGGAATCCATACCTTTTTGAATGACAAAATATTTATCCATGCCTGTCCAATTCAACAGCTTCCAGACATCCTGATTACAATTGCTCAGTTTTATTTCCTCGCGCGAAGAATCTTTACGCTCCTTGAAAAGCAACAACATCCCCAGACCGGTCATGCTCAATACCGGCGTCGCCTTCAAATTGATCTCGTACTCGTTTACATCCATTGTTGCGGTTTCTTCCAATAAACGCCGCCATTGATCCCGCAGATTGTGATCAATATTGCCAACGATATTGACTCGCAGCCCATGCCCACTATTGATCGCTACCCAATCAACAAACGCAGCAACGGCTTTCGGTTTTACCCCAGCCTTCTTGGTAGATGATTCAACCCTTTCTGGCCGGGAAGAACCTTGCACCAACTGCTTGGGAGATTGCGCAGGTAACAGCCTCTTGATTCCGGGAGAAGACTTCATAGCCTTGGTTCGATTGGATTGCCAAGTGTCAGGCACAACATCTTCCCAACTGCTTTCAGCATCGGCACTGGTAATCACTTCATCAATAAGTTTCCCTGCCTGCCGTTTTTGGCCTGCCTGCTCAGAATCTGCTCGGGAAATATGCCCTTCTTCAATAAAAGGGACTGAATTGCGCATAACAACTCCATTTAGACTCACTCTCTCTAAATGTAGATGAACAGCATGCTTTATCCAGTCAGGAAATTATCAAGCCATCACTGGACAAACCATGGCGCATGAATCAATATTCAAAAAGTTGTAGGTAATACCGATTTGTAATATAAAAGCCTGCTACTAACTTATATAAAAACGGCAAAATAAATAACTGGCCGTATTTTTATGACGGTCAGAGTAGTTTTTATTATTTACGATAAGAAAAAAATCTAAGAATGGCTGGATGCCACTTCGGTTGTCACTGTTTTTTTACCACACAAAAACGTTGTCAGTGAACCTCTCTATTGAAGAGGAATTAACCAAAGTTGAGCGACTATGCAAGAAACAATAAATTCCCGGAGCATGAACTCCGGCGTTGACCTGATAAGATTTCAACAAATTTTCAAGGATCTGAATCATAAAAATATCGCCGAACGATTAGTCAATATTGTCATTACAAATAATATCTGTAATGCGATGCTTATTTCGTTACGTGGCGCCGATTTTAACATTGAAGCAATCGCAACGCTTATTGATGATTCACCATCAACACAATCAATCCCCATACCGCTTGAGCAAATAAAACACCTGCCTCATGAAGCGATTGGAAAAGTATTTGAAAATGGCGAAACCTGTTTGCTGAATCGTGATGATGTCATCAGGCATGGCATTTATTTTTCGAGCGAAAAGATCAATTCCTGCTACATACTCCCGGTGCTTGAAAAAAATAAAACATTGGCTGTGTTTTATATGGAATCGCAGTCTGAAATTGCATCGCTGATTAAAGCCGTTTCTGAATTGGAAACACTCTGGACAGTAAGCCCGGTGTTAATCAGGCAATTTATTGACATGTGGCATCATGAAGAACAAATGCTTAAATGCAAACTGGCTGAACAAGCGCTTTGGGCAAGTGAAATCTATTTGAATGCAATACTGCGACATTCTCCCGCTTTAATTTCTGTAAAAGATTTGGAAGGTAATGTAGTCTTGGCCAGCGAACATTTTGGTCATATGGCCATGATGGATAACACTGGATGTGTTGGCAAAAATGTGTTTGATATCTATCCTAAAGATGTCGCGCAATCCATGTGGGATATAGAAACTGCAACCAGAACCAATCAACAAACTTATGAACTGGAGCTGGATCTATTACATAAAGACGGAAGCCTTCACACTTATCTGATTGTGAAATTTCCTCTGCTCGACAAAGACAACCAGATTTTCGGTGTTTGTACGATTGGCACCGATATTACCGAACGCAAACTTGCTGAAAATGCACTTCGAGAACAGCAATCACGGTTGAACTATATGGCATTTCACGATTCGCTCACTGCACTTCCGAATCGCTCATTATTTTATGATCGGATCTATCATGGATTGGCCAGAGCACGTCGCAGCAATAGCAGGGTTGCACTGATGCTGCTTGACATAGACAGATTTAAAATCATCAACGACAGTTTGGGTCATGAGGCTGGCGATATTTTATTAAAAATAATTGCCATGCGATTGAATGAAGGCGTACGCGACATGGATACAGTGGCACGTTTGGGCGGCGATGAATTTGTTATTGTTCTGGAAGGTATTCAGGATTTGGACGATGTTGTTTTTGTTGCAAACAAACTCCTGACAACATTGGCCAGACCTCTCGAAGTCAGTGGCCATAGCATTACCACCACTGTCAGTGTTGGCGTCAGCATTTTTCCGGATGACGGTAAAGATACCGATGAGTTATTAAAAAATGCCGACATCGCCATGTATAAAGCAAAAGAAGCAGGAAAAAATAATTGCCAGTTTTATACCAAAGGCATGAATGCAACTGCGGTTAATTTTTTGCTGCTCGAAAATGATTTACGTCGCGCCATAGAGCTCAATCAACTGATTCTGCATTATCAACCGCAAGTGGATTTGGTATCCAACGAAATAGTGGGTGTTGAAGCTTTGGTACGTTGGCAACACCCGGAACGAGGATTAATTTCTCCTGCACATTTTATTTCACTGGCCGAAGAAACCGGATTAATCGTCCCCATGGGCGAATGGGTTTTACGCGAAGCTTGCCGACAACAAAAAGCATGGCTGGACAATGGAATACACATTGGAAAAATGGCTGTTAATTTATCGCCAAGACAATTCAGACAAAAAAATTTCCCCGAAAAAGTAGCGTCCATCTTAAGCAACCTGGGTTTGGAACCTGAATATCTGGAACTGGAAATTACCGAAAGTTGTGCGATGGAACATGCAGGTGAAACCATTAACCAACTTAATCAACTCAAAGAAATGGGCATGTATTTAGCCATAGATGATTTTGGAACCGGTTACTCTTCGCTGGCATATTTACAACGATTCCCCATCCAGAAATTAAAAATTGATCGCAGTTTTATTCACGATATTCAGGATGACATCAACGATGCGGCAATTGCCAAATCAATTATTGGTCTTGCTCACAATATGCAAATGGTTGTTATCGCTGAAGGTGTCGAAAATTCCTATCAAATTGAATGGTTACGCAATAAAGGATGTGATCAGGCTCAAGGCTTCCTCTACGCCAAACCTATGCCTGCCGAACAACTGGAAGGATATTTTATTGATGGCCGATTTCGTTTCGATGATCATTCGAGACTGTTAATTAATTAAAAGGCTGCTCAACCAGAATTATTCATGCTATGACAAATACTTTATCGGAATCCTATCAACAACGTTTTGGCGGCATTGCCAGACTGTATGGACAAGAAGCATTGGTTGCTTTGTCTCAAGCTCATTTTGTATTAATTGGTTTGGGTGGAGTCGGCACTTGGGTTGCCGAAGCAGTTGCGCGCTCCGGTGTTGGTAAAATCACGTTGATTGAAATGGACGAGGTTTGCACCACCAATACCAATCGACAACTGCATGCGTTGCAATCCACCATTGGCAAATCCAAAAATCAGATTATCACCGAGCGATTAAAAGATATTAATCCGGATATGATTGTGGAATCAGTGGAAGATTTTCTCGACGAACATAACATGACCCATTTAATTGGTTCACAACATCATGTCGTCATTGATGCAATTGATGCCGCTCACATTAAAGCTCGCCTGGTATCTTATTGTTTGGCAATTAAAGTCAGATTGATAACCATAGGTTCATCGGGGGGCAAAACCGATCCACAGAAAATTAAAGTCGCCGATTTGGGCCACACCGAAAATGACCCGATGCTCGCCAAAATTCGCACGCAACTTTATCGACATTTTAATTTTTCGCGCGATGCCAATCGAAAGTTTCGTGTCGATGCAGTTTATTCCACCGAACAAATGGTTTATCCCAAACCGGACGGCAGCGTTTGTATGAGCAAACAATTTTTACAGGATGGCGTGAAACTGGATTGCGCAGG
>CAMLRJ010000205.1 GCA_946482345.1 uncultured Cellvibrio sp. | reverse complement strand
CAAATCATCACTGGCCACCTTCGCCAGATCATCAACAAGGCCCAACACACCGAGCACCATGACATAGTGCCCAATAGAAACACTCGGGTCGCCCGCCTCAATCTTGCGAATCGTCACCCGGCTAAGCCCGGTTCGCTCGGATATAAGGGATTGGGTATAACCCCGCCGTTTACAGGCCAACTTAATGTTCTCACCCAGCAGGCTCAACACCTTCTGGTTCTTGGGGAATACCACCGCACTACGGTTTTGTGATTCTGATGTGGACACTATAGTTTCCAAAATTGCGATTTTTGAGAATTATAGTGTCCATTTTAAGGGTTGGCTAGTTTTTAATCTGATAGTCGGATTGGAACCGTAGCCCGTATGAAGCGAAGCGTAATGCGGGGCTTTTGATTTTTTGAGTTACGAAAACCCCATGCAACTGTGTTTGCAAAAACCGCTATGAGGATTATATGCTCCGACCTCGAAGTAAATACGGAAATAAAGACCTATGAATAATAAAGCACTCATGGAACTCGCTAAACACATTAAAAACATCCGTTGTGAAGTGAAAATCTCTCAAGAAGAATTGGCATTGCGTGCTGACGTAGATCGTTCATTCTTGTCTCGTCTGGAACGTGGACTCGCAAATCCTTCATATCTGACACTGTTACGAATATCTGAGGCTTTAGGCAAGTCTCCGAAAGAACTCATCCCTAATTGAAGGCCTAGAGAATATTTACATGAACCAAATTGGTATTTATGAACAACTGATTACTCAGGTTATTGAAAATAAAATAGATAAAGAAAGATTTTATGTTGGCGATCGACAGCTTGATACTAGTGAGGCCACAATCTGGCTCTCTAGATTCATCGCAAAAGTAATTGCTTATGTAATAGATTCTATTCCATCAGGTGATAACCGACTACATGAACAAATTATACTTGCTAACAAGCTCATATTCTGGCTCAAAGATCAAATAAATGACCCTGATTTTTTTGATGAAAATCTAATTGAAAGTAAAGGCAGAATTCTAACTGCGATCTTTGACAAGAAAAATCCTATTGCTGCTGATCTCGATAAGTACACAAAGGATATATTTCCTTTAACAGGATTAACTCAAAGTGAATTGTTTTCTGGAAGTAACGCTGGAATATCATTAGAGTCAGAGCTGAAAAGGGAAATTGCATCATCTGATGAAATCTATTGGTTAGTATCATTCATAAAATGGGCAGGAATTCGAATATTTAAGAAGGAGTTAGAAGACTTCACTCGTAGCGGAAAGAAACTAAAAATAATCACTACATCTTATATGGGCGCGACAGACGCAAAGGCGGTAGAGTTTCTAGCAAGTCTTCCAAATACCGAGGTCAAATTAAGCTACAACACCCAGCACGAAAGATTACATGCAAAATCCTACCTTTTTATTCGTAAAACGGGATTTAATACAGGCTACATAGGCTCATCAAATTTATCGCAATCTGCTCTAACCACTGGGCTTGAATGGAATCTAAAAATAACCTCTCAAGAAATTCCGCACATTATTGAAAAGTCATTAAGCACATTCAAAACCTATTGGCAATCAAATGACTTTGAAACTTTTACTGGAGAAATTGAAAGTAAAAATAAGCTCATTAATGCATTGAGTGAAGCAAGAGGTGGTGATGGACAAGTCAATAGTTTTCATTTTGATATAAAGCCTTTTAACCACCAAAAGGAAATATTAGAACTATTAGACTGCGAAAGAAATCTTCATCATAGGTTTAGAAATTTGGTTGTGGCGGCAACTGGAACAGGTAAAACGATTATCTCAGCATTTGATTTTGCTAGGTTCTTTAAGAAAAATCCACAAGCTAGATTTTTGTTCATTGCTCATAGGCAGGAAATATTAGATCAGGCTAGAAATGCTTATCGAGGAATATTAAAAAATAATACATTTGGCGAGTTGTGGGTTGGGAATTTTCGTCCGAATAAATATGATCACCTATTCGCATCCATACAAACACTAAATAGTCAGCTTGAGCTGCTTGATTTAACCAAAGATTATTATGACTACATAGTAATAGATGAGGTTCATCATATTGCTGCACAAAGCTATAGAGGAATTTTAAAGAAATTTGAACCCAAGATTCTTTTGGGATTAACGGCAACACCTGAAAGACATGATGGCCAAAATATACTCGATGATTTTTGTGGAGTCATAGCCGCGGAAATAAGATTACCGGAAGCCATCAATCGCCGACATCTCTGTCCTTTTCAGTATTTTGGTTTAGATGATGATACTGACTTGTCTAAAGTGGGTTGGAAAAATGGAAAATACGATCCAGTCGAATTAACCAATTTGTATACCCATAGCGAGCAAAGAATTAAACGAATCATTCAGAGCATCAACGAAATCATAACGGATGTTTTCAGTATGAGAGCTTTAGCATTCTGCGTGAGTAAAGAGCATGCAGAATATATGACAAAAAAATTTCTGCTAAATGGAATCCCCTGCGATTATTTGACGAGTGACAACAGCGATGAAAGATTAGTCAAACGACAAAAGCTTCGTACAGGTGAAATTAAGATATTGTGCGTTGTCGATATTTTCAACGAAGGAATTGATATTCCCGAAATAGATACATTGTTATTTCTGAGGCCGACAGAAAGCCTAACAATATTTTTGCAGCAGCTTGGCCGCGGTCTTCGCCTTTCTGATGAAAAACAGTGTTGTACAGTGCTAGATTTTGTTGGTAACGCTCGACCTGAATATGACTTTTCTCAAAAATTCAGGGCCTTAGTAGGTAAAACAAATCAATCTATAGAAAGTGAAGTGAGTAATGGATTTCCTCATCTACCATTGGGGTGTCGAATAGAGCTGCAAGAAAAAACTCAATCTATGATATTGCAGAATATTCGTAGGGCGGTGTTAAACAAGCAGCGCTTAATTTCGCTAATACAAAATTTTCACAACCAAAGTAACCTGCCTTTAAATATACGGAACTTCTTGACTATAAATTCAAACATAGAGTTAGAGGATATTTACAATATAAAACTTCCCGATTTGAGTGGTTGGACATCGCTTTTAGATTTAGCGAATGACAATGACAAAATAGATGTAGCAGAAAGAGCTGTATACAGTGCTTACTATCGAGCGATAAACAATCATCTTTTGGCCTGCACATCTATATCGTATTTGCAATTTGTTAGAAAATTATCTGCTAATGACTTTGTTTTTAACCCTGACGATTTTATCGAAAGTCGATATGCGCTGATATGCCATTACAACTTTTGGGGTAAAAGTGGAAAAGAGCTCAATTATTCTTCACTATCTGAAAGCCTTTCGAAACTGAAACATCCGCAATTACAGGATGAGCTCAATGCGGTTTTAGATATATTAATTGATCGAATACATGACAATGAACTTTCTAATGAAAATTCAGCTATAAAAGTACACGCACGATATACACGCGAACAGATCCTAGCTGGATATGGCGCGAGCTCATTTGAAAAGTCCTCACCTTCGCGCGAGGGTGTTTTGAGTTTAGAATCAAAAAATACTGAACTTCTATTTGTAACGCTGAACAAAAATGAAAAACAATTTTCTCCCACTACTATGTACCACGATTTTGCTTTGAGTGACCTATTATTTCATTGGCAATCTCAAAATAGTGCCAAGCCAGATAAAGGAAAAGGCTTGAGTTATGTAAATCATCAGGCAAATGGTTTGAAGATTATTTTATTCGTTCGCGAGCAATCTAAAGATGAAAATGGTAGGACTATGGGTTTTGTAAATTTCGGACCAGTTAAATATCTTTCACATCAAGGTAGTCAGCCGATGAATATTACATGGGAATTGGAATATCCCATGCCCGCAAACATGTGGCATGAAGCTGCAAAATTGGCTATGCCGTAATTAATTTTTTCTGCAGGCTATCACTAAAATTATCGAGAAATGGAAATGCTTATAAATTCGTTAAACGAAGAGTTAAATCCATCTGGCTACTAACCCAATAGTTGGGATACAAATAAAAAGGGCGATGAATATGTCTCTAGAACAAGCGTTTTCTATGGAAGTTAAACTTGATGTTACTGCGACGAAAGCAGACCTTTTATACAACGATGGGAAGATTCAATCTAAATTTGCGTTCAAGTGCCCAGAGTCCAACTGTAATGCTCAAGTAACTTGTGCAAATTTAGACAAGCCAAAATCAAAAAGAAAAAGAGATCCATATTTTGTGTTTGTCTCAGAACATAATATTGACTGTCCTTTAAAGGAGGTTAGCTCTTATGGCCGGTCATCAAAATATGGAGATGAAGCGAGTGATGAGGTTTATGTAGCAAATAGCATCAGACTTAATTTAGTAGCGCCAGCGAATAGGGGTCTTGAGATTAATTCAAATTCTGATGAAGAAAATGAAATTAACAATTTAAAGACAAAGCCCAATAACTATGGAACTGGAAAAAGAAAACAACAGAACTCAAAAACATTAAGCTCCATGGTGGATGCATTTTTAGCTAATGATAATTTTGCTGTTGAGACCCCTGATGGATTTATAGCGTTAAAAGATCTTTTTATCGAAATTAATAGTCAGTCAATTGGCGATTTTGCAGATGAGTTTCGAATTTATCATGGAAAAGCTTGGATTAACAAAAATGACAAGGGTTATTCAATTCGTTTCTGCAATGATTTAAGGTATGAAGATTTGGTTGTGGCACCATCATTTTTCATTTCTAACGAAGTTATTGAGGAGTCTACTTATAAAAAATTCAGCCACCAAAAACTGGAACAGATTCTTAACAAAAAGCCAAAATGGATTTTCTTGGCATCATCACTTGGTCCATATAAAAGTCATAAAGGTCCTTATATCAATTTCAAGTTAGAGGGACTTGAATATCTGGATTACAGAGTATGAATTAAAATTGATTAGGTTTTTTTGCCAAACTTCAGGCAGCAAACTCTTCAGGCAAACTAATCAAATATTTACTGTGCAGCTTGCCGCCTTTTACCAACATGCGTTTTCCTGCGCCCAAATCAATTTTTTGCATATCCAAATGTTTAAGCCAGGCGTGATTGTGTCGTTCGGCGAAAATAAAAAACAGGCGTTTTACTTTAATACTGTTGGTAGCTTCGAGTAATGATTGCAATCGGCGCGGGCTCAGATTGGCCAAGCCTTCCATCATCATATCTGCCATGTGAAAACTTTCGTGTTGTGGCAATTCATCCAGTAATTCCAAATAGGCGCGCTCGGGTGTGGAGATTATGAGCGGCATGTCGCTGCTACCGAATAACATCAGCCCTTGTAGTAAATCAGTTTTGTAAGTTGCTGCGGTTTCGTTAATTTGTTGCGATTTTTCTTCTGTTGATAAATTCAAAAGGCCCAAGCGATTGTGGCTGATAAATTCTTGCGGCAAAGGTAATTTGAATATCCACGAGGGCAATTTTTTATCGGTATATAAATGTATTCGTGTCGGAGCTTGCGAGAGGTAGTGAGCCTGTCCGTTTAATTCAAGTGCGGAGCGTCCACCAACTGAAACCGGGAACTTGAGTATGTGTTGAAGGGAGACAATCACTTGTTCCCAAACCAACTGGCCGCGAGGCCGACGAAAAACTCCGCGAGCGGGTTGCTCCAGCCAATTGGCATTTACATATTGATGGCGCAAAGCGCGGGAATAGCCCTGTTGCTCCAGCCATGCAGAATCCACCAACAGACCTTCGGGCAGGCGCTGGGTTAGGGAGTTTAGTTTGCTTGGGTTTTGTATAGTCATGCTATACAAAGTAGCCTATTTTCAAACTAATGCCAAGTTCATCTTTTTATCAATTTGTATAGTTTAGCTATACAAATTTATTAAAATTTAAACTGGCACATCGTTTTATGTCGATTGCGTAAACATGTCCATCACCTCATGTCGAAAAAAGTGGATTTTTTCGACATGAACTTATGAGTGTGTATTGGGAGTTTTTTGCGCATCTACACTTTTATGCGCATATAAATGCAAATTTCTACATTTTTATGCGCATAAAAGTGTGGTAATTTGCATTTTTCTGCGGATAACCCTTGGGTGAACTATGCAACGCTTGTTAGTAGAACAGTTGATTGAATGGAAGAATTGCGACCAGCGCAAACCCTTGTTGGTTGATGGTGCCAGGCAAACAGGTAAAACCTATCTGTTGTTGCAGCTATTAGGAAAGGAGTTTGAGCGAGTATTGCGAGTGGACTTTCTGGAGAATCCGCAACTGGCGGAGGCATTTGTCGGATCGCTTGCACCGGTAGATATCATCGCCAATCTCGAATTATTAACGGGGCAGTTATTCAATCCAGCCACTGATTTATTGATTCTGGATGAAATCGGCGAGTGTCCGCGCGCGGTGACCTCCTTAAAATATTTTGCAGAAAAAACACCGGACTGGTTTGTCGCTGCCAGTGGTTCCAATATCGGTTTATTGAATTCATTTCCTGTTGGAAAAGTGGAACAATTTATTTTGCGGCCTTTAAACTTTCGGGAATTTTTATGGGCCGCCAATGAGCCTGTTTTGGTTAAAGCCTTTGAAG
>CAMLRJ010000204.1 GCA_946482345.1 uncultured Cellvibrio sp. | reverse complement strand
ATTATTTTTCGCTTCTGGCAGTTTTAACGAGGCAGATACTTTGTCACGTTTGCTCGGATCATCATCTACCAGGTCCGCAATTTTGATGGTTCGTCCATCTGCCGTTTGTACCAAGTGAAAGCCTGTTGCTGGATCTGTGCCAAGCCAGTCGCCCAGCTCTTCAATGATATGTTCCACTTCTTTGATTTTATCTTTCGTGCTTTCACGGGAATTCACGTTAGGAATGTGGATAATAGTTTTTTCGTTTGGGTTTAATACGCTGAGAATGTCATCCGCATATGAACCGGAATAAAAGTAGTAGCCAATATCTAAGGTTTTTAAATACTCATAGCCGTTAAGCTGCTCGTAGTAGGTATAGGTGACCGTATCAAAATTGGCTTCATCTTGTGGCGATAAAACAGCTTCAGAATCACCTCTAAAATAGGAGCCAGTCATAGCGACGATATGCACTTTGTCACGAGCGATAAATTGCCCTAATTGTGCGCCCAAGCGATTATCTGGATTGGCACTGACGTGATGAAATTCATCAACAGCGATAAGGCAATCATCAAACGCAGGTACACCAAACTTATCGACGGCAAAGCGGAATGTGGCGTGAGTACAAACCAATACTTTGTCGTCACTTTCCAAAAACGCATTAACAGAATTAACTTTTCCACCATCTTCTCCGGGGGCATTACATAAATTCCACTTCGGGGCTACTTCCCAATCCCAATAAAAACCATATTGACTTAGTGGTTCGTTATTGAAACTCGCACCAATGGATTTTTCAGGCACAACAATGATGGCTTTTTTAATGTTTTGGTTATGCAGCTTATCCAGCGCAATAAACATCAATGCGCGGCTTTTTCCAGATGCAGGCGGCGATTTAATCAGAAGGTATTGCTCGCCGCGTTTTTCATAGGCTCGCTCCTGCATAACGCGCATACCCAGCTCATTGGACTTTTTTGAGCTGCCGTTACTAGCATAGGTTACAGAAACTGAGGGGATGGATTTATGTTCCGTCATTTTCAAGATACCTTCGTCTTAGGATTTGTTGTCATTTTTGTATAGAGGTCGAAGAGCTTTTCTAAGCGCTCCGTATCGTTTTTGAAGCGACGACCAATATAAATGCGTTCCAACACTTCGTCATTGCGCTCATGGGCATGGCGCAAGTCTTCAGGCATTTTTTCAGGGGCATAGAGGTCTGCGATAGTTGCAGGAAAGTGCGCTTCACGCGCTAAAAGAATGTCTTCGGCGCAACGGGATAAGTCGTCTTTATTTTTTTCGGTTAGTGTTGGAATTGGAAATGTGTTCCATCCCAATGTATTGGAATACCTATACCGAGTCTCCAATTTGCCACAGACAGTGGCAATCCAAACCAGATGTGTTCGCGAAAGAAGAATGGCCAGACTCCAAAGTGGTGCATCATAAATTGCAAAAGCGGCGTCCGATATAATCCCCCCAGCTTGCAACAATCCAACTGGCAAATATTGGCGTGTTTCGCTTGAATGTCGTGGAATAATAATTGACTTATTCCCAGGATTCCCCTGTATTTGACGAAATCGATGCCCAACGCCAGAAGCAGAGCGCGTCTCTTTCGCTTTACTTGCTGAACGAAAATCTCTGACTGCGTCAAAACGCTCTTTAAAGGAAGAAATTTGTTCAGCAATACTGAGTTTTGAATCTTCAACCCAAATACAAACTCTCGGAGATGCTTTGATAAAATCTTCCGACCCAAAGTAAGGTCTCAGGAATTCCTTAGCACGCGAATTTTTGCTGATAATATCTCTAGCTTCATCAGCAGAAAGTATTAAGTTGCCGCCATCCGTGGGTTTGTTTCCATAAATCATGAGCGGTCGATCCCGAGCCGGCTTTGAAATCGCCTCAACAAATATATCTTTGGAATGCACTAGGTAAGCATTAATATTATCTAGTTCTTTCTCTGTTGTTTGCCCGTCCAAAGAAATTTCAAATAACCGTTTAGAACCAGATAAGATATTGGATATACCGATTATAACGACCGTGACACCTGCATTGTTTGCAGCAAGATTACTCCATCGAAACGAAGTGTGAGCAAAAAATATTTCTGTTCCTGCTGAAATAATAAGTGGCCAGAACATTGGAACTAATTGGCCTTGATTAATGGAGTTAGTGGATACGAATGCTGCTTTAGACGGTTGCTTTTGCATGTACATATGCGCCTTCCAAAACCATCCCATAACATAGTCAAAAGACTTCCAGTATTTGCTGTAATTCTCAAAGAGTGCATTAAGATCAGATTTTTGCGCGCTGGTTTGCGAACTGAGGCCAGAATATGGTGGATTACCGCAAATATATGTTTCACCACCTTCGTTTTCAAAATCTATTTGAGCTTGATTTGTGGGTGCGCTAAATAAATCGTCTCCAACAAACCTAACTTCAGTTCCAGTTGGTGGACAAACAGAAAGCCAGTCAACTCTCAACGCGTTTCCACAGGTAATCCAATTTTCAGCATCCAATGGAAGAAACTCAGCAAGCGCTAGTTTCTGCCCCCGATACAACAAGTCGCATTGATATTCAGCAATGATTAAAGCCAATCGCGCAATTTCAGCCGGAAAGTCGCGAAGCTCAATGCCTCGAAAATTAGTTAACGGAATATCTGTTGGTCGGTCTTTCTCCCCCCGCAACTCGTTAATCCTTGCCTCGATTTCTCGCATCTGCTTATATGCAATAACCAGAAAGTTTCCCGATCCACAGGCAGGATCAAACACGCGAATATTGGACATGCGTTTACGCAGATTTAGTAATTTCCGTGGGTTATCTCCTGCTCGCTCCAATTGTTCGCGTAGGTCATCTAAAAAGAGCGGGTTTAGTACCTTCAAAATGTTGGGGACGCTGGTGTAGTGCATTCCCAATGCGCCACGCTCTTCGTCATCCGCTACCGCCTGAATCATTGAGCCGAAAATATCAGGGTTTATCTGTTTCCAGTCCAATGTGCCTACATGAAGAAGATATGAGCGAGCAATTTTGGTAAAACGTGGTACTTCGGTGCTGCCTGAAAATAAACCACCGTTAACATAGGGGAAACCATCTGCCCACGAACGGATATTTTCTTTTTTGCGGTCTGCGGTTTTGGTATTCATCGAGCGGAAGATTTCGCTGATCACCTCATGAGTGTTTGAGGAGTCTTTCGCACTCATCTGTTCGATGGTGGCAGTAAATAAATCTTCGCCATTGAAAATGTCGGTGTCTTCTGCGAAGAAGCAGAATATCAGTCGTGCCATAAAATGGTTCATATCATGGCGGCGCTCTGACGTCCCCCAATCGGGGTTGCTACTTAGCAGTTCTACATACAAACGGTTTAAGCGGCTGGTTGCCCGAATGTCAAAGGCGTTATCTCGAATTTGCTTAACGGTGGTAATACCAGCCAGCGGTAGGAAAAAGCCGAAGTGGTTGGGGAAGTCCGCGTAGTCGCAAGCAACTGTTTCACCTGAGCCAAGATCTTCCGCCTCAAGGTTGATGCCGTCAGTTGCCAATACGAATTTGGCTTTGGCTTTAGTCGTTGCAGGGCTGGCTTTGAGTGTATTTAATGTGGCTGTAACTTCGCCTTCGGCACACACAGCAATATGGATGTTGTTTCGCTGCAATACCCCGCCAGATATGTCTGAAGAATTGGAATCGCCGCTCTTCAGCTTCTTGATGGTGGTTTCTTTGTTGCCAAACGCCTCTAGAAAGGCGTATGGGAAGATCGCCGCGTCAAATGGTTGCTCAGCTAGGTTACTAATAGCTTCTTCTATTTCTATTGCGTTCAACGATGCTTATCCTTTATCACTATTGTCTTTGCTGGTGGTTTTCTTATCCTCAATCCAGCTTTCAATATCTACCCTTTTAAAGCGCCAGCTGCCCCCGACTTTAAAGCCTGGCAACTTACCCTCAGCCGCTAATTTGTAAGCAGTTTTTTCCGCGAGTTTTAGGTATGCCGCGACCTCTTTTAGGGTCCAAATTTCTTCAGCCATAATGCCTGCCACGATTATTTTGTTGGAGAGAATAGAGGAAAATATAGGAATGCTCAATGCAAAACAGTGGTTGATTGTTGGCAGAGTTATAAGGTCAGTACGGTGGCTGGATAAGCCTTCGATATTGTTGCTTGCTGGGCAGAGGTGCTATCAAGTCTTGAGACGGTCAATGCCATCTTTGGGGTTCAAACTCAGCGCCTTACAATATTCCACATACTCCAATACATCGAGGCGACGCTCTAGGATCTCGACTTTTTGAACAAAAGAATGCGGCTCATCAAGGCGCATAGCCAGATCACGCATACTGAGCCCCTGATTGGTTCGGGCGGTCTTAAGCCAGTCGATCAGAGCTGCATATTGGGGGGAAGATATCGCTTTTTTCATCGTACCTATTATTGGTACAATGCCCGCATGTACCCAAAATAGGTACGCTATTTGCCTTAATTAAAAATCATCTTTCTATGCTTGACGCAAACAGTGACCAATTAGATTGCCTCGCCGATTTAATTTTTATTGCTTTATTGGAGTGTCTTGCTCTGGAGGAAGCGTCTCTGTCCATGGAGCAACTCCACACACGAAATTTCACGCCTCATCCTCAAGCCACCAGAGATTGCATTTGTTTTCTAGCTAAACAGGGTAGGGTAGTAATTTCTCCGATAACAATTAAAAAAAAGGGTAGGGCAATACAGGCGAGAGATACGAATATAACAATAAATATTTGCTCCACCAATGTTTCCAAATTAATTATTAATCTCAGTTATGAGGCAAGAGGCAAGATTGCCGAGAGCAATTGTCAGCAATTGGTTACGATTTTAGATGGGCAGCTTAAGGCTTATGAATGTATCGAATACTGTAAGTTTTATCTTAATAGGGAAGGGCTTGAGCTGAAGGAAGAATTTGTTCAGCCTTACAAATTAAGTCTTATGATCATGGAATTAGCTCAGGAACAAGTTTTCAAGCTGCTGTGGCGTGCAGTCAAAACCGTTTCCGTTTCAGCAACTGAAAAAAAGAGACAAGAAAAATTTGTTTCTCTAAGTAAACTCTGCGATTTAGCCTATAAATATTTTTTGGAGTATAGAAAACGTGATATTCCGATAGATTTTTATCGTACACCTAATAGTATTGGCAATAGCGTGTTGCGAAGTGTCGTTACCAAATATAAGTAGAAAACTCTATGGCCTACAAGTCATGAATTGGGTTCATGTCCAAATGGATCAAAATTTGCCTCCTGCGCGAGTGAAACGTACTGCCATTGCGTAAAAGAAAATGAGAAGCACAATTTCCACACCAACTACCGTTGAATTCTCGACAGGCAGCTTAAAATACAGCGTAAGCGCAACGAACAGTGCATAGATTATTGCAGTAACGTTTATCCAAAAAAATGTCGTTTTCTTCGTATCTATCAGTGCGATAGTAAAGTACGCAACAGGATATGTAACAAGAAACATAAACGCAGATAGCCCATAGAACTGTGGGTAAATTACCACATTAGTATAAGACCAAGTAAAGAGCAGATGTGAACACATCGCGACTCCAAGAAGAGTACCTCCGATGACAACCCCTAGAGCAATGGCGGCCTCACACACTGGCAATGCAAAATAGAACACTCGCCAAGGTTTTCTGGTTTCAAAGTTACACTCAACTTTTCCAAGCTTTGTTACCGCTGCCAGCGCAATCAAGCCGAATAAAGCTAGCCATCCAAAAGTGTAAATTGAAAGAGGACCTTCGAGAGTCGCCTTTATTGCGTCAGGCAGTTCAGAATCTAGACTATAGAAGATCCCAATAACCCCTGTAGTTAGAAAACCATACACAAGAAAAATAATAAATCCTTTAACCGCAGCAATAATTCCTACAATTCTCAATACTTCCATTTCATTCACACTCACTTGATTAAATGCTCATAACGTTACAATTTGCGATGACATTACTGGTTAAAAGTTTAAAATGACTTTTGAGAGTCAGTTTCCGGCCAAAAAGACATTGGGGGCAAGCGAAAGTGATGATTTTGATGTCGTATTTACTTTTTTGCCACAGGCGTCTGTTAGCCCATTACTCTAAGAAAATCATACTCAATGTCTTTTCTTGTGAGGTCATCTTTGTCTTTTATTTTTAGATTGAACACTATAAAGTCATTAATACCTTCAATGCTTCTTAGCTCACCATTTTTGTCAGGCATGCAAATTTGAAAAAGAACAGGATTTCCATCTTGGTGTCTTTCCCTAAAAGTTGGGAAATATGAACCCGCACCAATTTGGCACCGTTTTCCCAAAATTGTTAATGCAAATAAAGGAATGTGTGTATCTGTAAGACTTGTTTCTTTCCGTTTGGCCTCAACTTTTTTGTGAAATATTTTCAGTGGCTCGTTTTCTATATTTGGGTAACACAAAAAAACATATTCGTTGGCATTAAGGACAATTGCACTTAAGCAAATATTACATTTTTCATCTCTGGTTTCACCACCCGTCCAATAAGTTAAGGTTTCGTGCAATTGCCTTGCATACTCTTTATCTTTAACCACAAAGCCTACTACTGGAATTTCTATTGCCTC
>CAMLRJ010000203.1 GCA_946482345.1 uncultured Cellvibrio sp. | reverse complement strand
GGTGCAGGTAAAACGACTTTGTTGGAAACCTTATTGGGTTTTGCTTTTCCATCACACGGAAAAGTGTCGCTTTGGGGTGTTGATGCAACCCGTATTCACGACGAACAAAAACAAAAAATAGGATTTGTGCCACAGCAGGATGAGTTATTGCAAACCATGACAGGCAAAGAGCAAGTTGAATTATTTAGAAGTTTCCGTCCAACCTGGAATCAAACATTGGTCGAGAAATTAATTATCGAGTGGATGATTCCGATGGATATCCGCGTAAATAAAATGTCAGTTGGACAACGACAAAAACTATCCATATTGCTCGCTATGGCACACGAACCACAATTGTTGGTATTGGATGAGCCTGTTGCCAGTCTGGACCCGATTGCGCGTCGGCAATTTCTACAACAAATTATTGAAATTGCTTCAGATGAAAATCGCGCAGTGATTTTCTCAACCCATATCGTCAGCGATGTAGAGCGAGTGGCGAACCAGGTATGGATGTTGCGCGATGGGGTTTTGGATTATCAAGGTGACTTGGATGGACTTAAAGAATCGATTGTGCGCTTAACTTTTCCGCGAGCTGCTTACACCAATGATTTTGTCTTGCAATTACCCGAGATCATCAAAAAGAAAGAAGACGCCTTGCACATTCAGCTCACGCTGAAAAATTGGAATTCTGATTTGGAGTCGCGGTTGCATCAACAAGTTCCAGAAATTCAACTTGAGTATTTAAGCCTGGAAGATATTTTTCTGGAGATGAATACATGAGTACAGCAACTATTAGAGCCTATTGGCCATTAATCAAAAGTGCGCTGGTGCCAGTCGGGGTCATGAAAATCATATTGATTTTGGTGACAGTTTGTTTTGTATTGATGTTTATTATCGCTTGGTTTTTTAAAGGTGGGATTGATAACGCAGCACCTGTGTTATTGATGTCTATTTTTATCTATCTTTTCTTCATGTTAATTTTATTGCCTACTCAAGCACTCGCGACGATTAGCAGTAAATCACTACGTTATCTGGCGGATTTTCGAAAGCTCTATTTTGTCCTGGCCGTTATATTGAGTATGGCATTACCTGTGGCTGTCATTGTATTTAAATTAATTACTGCTGAGTCTGCAATCGGGTTTCGGGAGTTGATTCATTTTGGATTACAAGTTTGGCTGCTTTCAAGCGCTTACGTTGTGGGATTGTTCTTTACGGCTTATCGATTTCCGTTGTTTCAAGGTGCGATATTTTTTACCTTTGCGGTGTTAGGTCAAGTGTTACATCAATTGGCTCAGTGGAGTTTCTTGCAATTGATCATTGCATTAAGTGTTTCCTGGCTGGTGTTTGGATTTTGGTGGTTAAGATTAAGACCACAGAAATATTTTATTAATGCTTATGCATTGAACATGGAACAGATGATGTCGGGAGGAACAACAGCGAATCCTTCTGTGAATCCGACTGCAATTGCAGTGATGAATTTTTTTGCGCCCAGTTCGAAGCCAGCTAGTTTTTTAGGTACACGATTGATGGGGATGCCAGATGGAAATGCAAGTATCTTTCGAATGGGTTTGTTGTATCTCATGATGAGTCTTTTACTGCTTGGATTTTTTAAATGGATTTTTAATGATAATTTTCAGAATGCGATGAATCGCATGGGGCTTGGATTTGTGTTCTATGTTGCATTAGTTGGATCCTATGGATTTTTAACAGCAATCTGCAGGAATATTAAATCATCATGGTTATTATTCCCTGGGTCGCGCAGTGAACTATTTCAATTTATCGAAAAACGTTGTTTTGGCTACTCAATAAAAATGATGTGGATTACACCGATACTGGCGATTTTACTCAATCAATTCTCTGGCGTTGGCGTAATAGATTTACTCTCGTTTATTGTTGTTGCGATATCAGTTGTTGTCGTTAACGCAATGACATTCTATTTAACGCTCTCCATCTATACGCGAGATAATGATAGCAAGATTGGCGGAAGTGGATGGCAAGCAATCAATATTTTTATATCCGTTCTAGTAATGTTATTAATTTGTGCATTGTTTCAAATGAATTATTATCTCGCCATGAGCGCAACACTTTTTTTAATAATCGTTGCCAATTTTTTAATGCGACGATCGTTGTTAAAAAAATGGCAGAAAATTAATTTCGTCAGGGTGGGCTAATGTTTATTCTCAATCCCCAATTCGGCATTCCCATTTACAGACAAGTAGTCGAACAAGTGCGACGTATGATTGCAAGTGGGCAATTGGTGCCGGGAAGTGAATTGCCGTCAGTACGTGAATTGGCTGTGCAACATGCAGTAAACCCTATGACAATTTCCAAAGCTTATGCATTGTTGGAAAATGAAGGGCTGTTAATTCGTCAGCGTGGAAAACCTATGCAGGTTGCTGCAATTTCAAAAGCAGAATCAAAACAACAAAAACAGAATTTATTAACGCCTGCGATCGAAAATTTATTATTGGTGGCTAAACAGTTGGATTTAGATATTGATGAATTGTTGTTGTTGATTAAAAAACAGATGAAAAAGGATAGGGAGAAGTGATGAAAAAGTTATTCGTCAGGTTTGAGTTTCTTTACCCCCTCCTAACCTCCCCCTTGGCAGGGGGAGGGACTGACTCCCTCCCCCGGCAAGGGAAGGGCTGGGGTGGGGTCAGGTTTTCGAAAATATTTTTTATTTTAGTGCTTGGAGTTTTCTTCACCGCCTGCAACCCCCAATCCAACAAAACCGAAAACACAAAAAATTCCATTCTAAAACCCTGTCCCGGTTTCGAAGAAACAGGATATCCGCCGCTTGTTGATGGTGCTGAATGTGGTGAGTTATTGGTTAATGAAAACCCGGATGATCCGCAAAGTAAAAAAATTGCATTAAATATTTTACGTTTGCCGGCAATCAGTCCGGCTCCGGAACAAGATCCGGTTTTTTTAATTCAAGGGGGGCCGGGTGGTTCTTCTGTGGAAATGGCAAAACAAATTCACATGGTTTTTTATGATGTGAGAAAAAATCGTGATTTAATTTTTGTTGACCAAAGAGGGACAGGGAAATCCAATTCCTTAAAATGCAAAAAGCCTCCAGAAGATTTACAGCAGTGGAAAGAATCACAGCAACGTGAATGGATGGATATTGAAATGCAGCGTTGTGCAGATGAATTTCGTGCTGTGTCTGCTTTTTACACCACACCCTATGCAGTACAGGATTTGGATATTGTCAGAAATGCGCTTGGGTATGAAAAAATTAATTTATGGGGCGGTTCTTATGGTTCGCGGGTGGTGATGCAATATGCGCGTCAATTTCCGCAACATTTACGTACCATGGTGCTGGATGGTGTAGCACCTGTTGATATTGCCTTGCCTGATTATTTTGCGCGGGATGCGATGCAATCACTCAATAAAATTAATGAACAATGTATGCAGGATGCAACATGTGTTTCGCTTTATGGCAATATGCTGGAAAAAATAACGATTCTTCTGCAAAGATTCAAGCAAGCAGAAGCTGAACAAAAGACCGTAAGCATTCAATACCGGGACCCACAACATAATCAGGAAAAAAGCTGGATAGCCAATCCACGTGAATTTTCAGCACTGATATTCTCTGCACTTTATTCACGCGATTTGTCAGCACTCTTACCGCAAATTATTAGCGATGCAGAAAAAGGACAATATCAGGCGCTGGTAAGTTTGAATGTGTTGGCGAATAAAAGTTTTGCAAATCTGAAAATTAGTGATGCTATGCGCTACTCGGTAGTATGTAATGAAGATAGATTTATTTCCGGAAAAAACAAGCAATCACAAAAATTTCTGGAATATGATTTTATTGATGAAATGGACAGGGTGTGTTCTGTTTGGCCGAAAACAAATTTGCCGCAGGAATATTATCAGCCATTAAAAACAGATGTGCCCGGTTTATTATTGTCTGGCGGATTTGATCCGGTGACGCCGGTGACTTGGGCGGAAAGAGTAAATCAGAATTTAACCAATTCATTGTCATTGCTTGCGCCTGGAGGTCATCACATAGTGTCCACTGAAGGTTGCGTGCCACAATTGATTGCGCAGTTTTATGAGCGAGCATCAGTGGAGAATTTAAAAACAGATTGTGTTCAGGATATATTGCCATTGCCTGTAGATTTAGGTGCTAATCGTGACAAGTCATTACACACGGGAGGTGAACTATGATTCGTGTAGAAAATCTATCCAAAGAATTTGTTGCGAATTCATCCAGCAAGAAAATATCGTTTAAAAAAGAAAAGAAAATTATTACAGCCCTGGATAATGTCAGTATGGAATTTCGCGACGGTGAAATTACCGGATTGTTAGGGTTAAACGGTGCTGGAAAATCAACCTTAATGCGTTTGATTTATGGTTTGCTGCAACCTACATCGGGCGACATTTTTATTGATCAGGTCAAGGTTTCTGAATCGCCGGAAGCTGCACGTCGCTTGCTGGGTGTTTTACCTGACGATACGGGCTTATATAAACGCTTAACAGCAATAGAAAATATTCGTTATTTTGGTGAGTTGCATAGAGTTGAACCCATTCAGTTGGACGCCGCAATTCAGGAATTGATTAAAAGATTGGGAATGGAAAAAATTGCAGATCGACAAGCGGAAGGATTTTCTTTGGGCGAAAGAATGAAAGCGGCGCTGTCGCGAGCCATAGTACATAATCCGCAGCATATTTTATTGGACGAACCCACCAATGGATTGGATGTTATCACTACACGTGCTGTGCGCAAATTACTGCATGATCTGAAAGAGCAGGGTAAGTGTGTTGTATTTTCCAGTCATTTAATGCATGAAGTAAAAGGGCTCTGCGATCGAATTATTGTGATAGCACGTGGAAAAGTGGTTGCACAAGGGCAATTACATGAAATTCTTGACGCCGGTCAATCTGACAATCTTGAAGATGCTTTTATTAATCTTGTCAGTGATGAAAATATGATGTCAGTACAAAAAGAAAACGAAACGGAAACAGAAAGTAAAACTGCAGAAGATAAAAAGGAGACTGTCTGATGATAATCACTATTTTTACTGTTTTGAAAAAAGAATGGCGTGATACTCTCAGAGATATGCGTAGTTTGCGCATGATAGTGTTGATGCCAATTTATTTGGTTGGTGTATTTGTGGCGTCATCATTATTCGCTATACACATGGGAAAACAATCCAGAGCAACCACCAACGATCCTATTCAATTATCTGTTTCAGGTGTAGAAAATTTATCTCCATTGGTTGATTGGTTAAAAGAAAGAGGTGTTGCCATCAATCCAATTGAAGGCGACGCTTATAAAAAAGTCGAACAAAATGAATTGGGTTATGTCCTGATCATTCCCAAGGATGCACAAGAAAAATTTTCAACGGGAGAATCCATAGAGCTGTTGTTAGTATTTGATGCAACCAATACCAAAGTACAAGGCAGTTTGAATTTTGTCAGGCAACAGATATGGGCCTGGCAAGGTCGAATAGGCAACCTGCGTTTAATGTCGCGTGGTATAGATCCTTCAATTGCATCACCAGTTTTTATTCGTGATATCAATATTGCCAGTGATCAAAAAATGGGTTTTTTTGTGATAGCCACAGTGCCTTTCTTTTTACTCATGGCCTGTTTTTTAGGAAGCATAGGTTTTTCTGCGGATATGGTCTCAGGTGAGCGCGAGCGCCGTTCATTGGAATCCTTGTTAATTACACCGGCGAAATCTTCTTTTATTTTAATCGGCAAATGGTTGAACAGTTATATATTAACTTTGCTGGTTATATTGGTTGCGCTGGGCTTATTAGCGGTTGCATTTCATTTTTTACCTTTTAAAGATATAGGTATGAAAGTGGATGTAGCTTTGGCAGATATAGGTTGTATCTTTTTGGTGTTATTTCCAGTTGCAATTCTGGCGACCAGCTTGCAATTTTTAATTTCAATTTTTGCACGTAGTTTTAAAGATGCGCAAACCTACATGGGACTCATGGTTTTTATTCCGATGGTGCCTTTATTTTATACACTGATTAATCCCAGCAGTTATCAGGATTGGTTTATGTGGGTACCGGTACTGGCACACCAAATTGTGATTAAAAATATATTGTTGGGGGAATTAGTGACTTCATGGCAATTATTGCAAGTGGGTAGCGTTTCGATTTTATTGGGTGTGTTGTTATTGGCGTTTACTGCGAAGCAATTGAGAAAACCGAAAATTGTTTATGGGCTGTGATTTTAGGCTCCTCCCCCTGCCAAGGGGGAGGCGGGGGAGGGGGTAAGGTTTTTTTAATAAAAGCTTTACCCCCTCCTACCCTCCCCCTTGGCAGGGGGAGGGACTCTACTCCCTGATTAATTAAAAAGGGAGTTGTTCCCCACTTTGAAAAAGGGGGGCTAGGGGGGATTTAAAAGCTACACAAATCAAACCGGCGGTTTAGTCTTCACAAACACATCATAATCCAAAATCCTTTCATGAAATTTTTCCAGTTGCGGATAAACGGAAAAATCCACTTGATTGCGAAGTTTTGCCCAGGTCATAAAACATCCCAAGCGCAAATCGGCATCATCATAAGGCGCTTGCAAAGAAAATCCTGTGTTATTC
>CAMLRJ010000202.1 GCA_946482345.1 uncultured Cellvibrio sp. | reverse complement strand
ATGCCCGTGACACTGTTGATGAGGCTTGCATGGCGTACTGCGACAGCATCAAACCAACCACAACGACGCTTACGACCGGTTGTAGCCCCGAATTCGTGCCCTTTTTTACCTAGATACTCACCCACTTCACAACCCAGCTCGGTAGGGAATGGACCAGATCCAACACGTGTTGTATAGGCTTTGGTAATACCCAACACATAATCCAGATACAAAGGACCAAAACCGGAACCCGTTGCAGTACCACCTGCAGTTGTATTGGATGAAGTGACAAAGGGATAGGTGCCGTGGTCAATATCCAGCAATGAGCCCTGTGCGCCTTCAAACAAAATGCTTTCACCTTGTTCGCGCGCCTGATGGAGCAACCCGGTAACATCCGCCATCATCGGCAATAACTCTTTGGCCCAGGCATGGCAATCTGCCAAAACTTTATCGAAGCTGACCGCATCCACTTTGAAGTAATTGGTCAGCACGAAATTATGATAAGTCAGGATTTCTTTTAGCTTCACAGAGAAGCTGTTCATATCTTTCAAATCACCCAAACGCAATCCGCGGCGAGCAACTTTATCTTCATAAGCTGGGCCAATGCCGCGACCTGTGGTACCAATTTTGGCATCGCCGCGGGCCAATTCACGTGCCTGATCCAGAGCAGCATGGTAGGGAAGGATCAACGGGCATGCAGGAGACAAGCGCAGGCGTTTACGGACAGGGACACCTGTGGCTTCCAGCTCGGCAATCTCTTTAAGCAAAGCTTCCGGTGATAAGACCACGCCATTACCGATTAAACAGGTAACACCATCACGCAGGATACCGGAGGGAATCAGATGCAGAACCGTTTTTTTACCTTCAATCACCAGAGTATGACCAGCGTTGTGACCACCCTGAAAACGAGTCACCAGCGAAACCTGATCTGTCAGCAAATCAACAATCTTGCCTTTACCTTCATCACCCCATTGAGTGCCCAACACAACAACGTTCTTACCCATGACTGGTTTAACTCTCTGCTAATTAAATCGAATGAATATAAGGGACAACCCGGTATTGACCGTCTTGCAAAATTAATTGACGGTCGCAACCTAATTCTTGCCAATCGGATTGTTGGTGAATGCAAGTAATTCTTTCACCAGACTGACGCAGCTTTTGAATAGCAATCCACTGCGCCTGATCAGTATTTTCAACAACACCTATAGCACTGACAGCAATAGGCTTAAGCAAACCCAGCTTACTGATAGCGGTAATATCAACAGCAAAACCTGTTGCAGGCCGTGCACGTCCAAACACTTCACCAATGTGATCATAGCGACCACCACTGGCTATCGGATTGCCATAACCTGGAGCAAAAGCAGCAAACACAATTCCAGTTAAATAGTGATATCCGCGCAATTCGCCCAAATCAAAATACAACTCAACTTCCGGATAACGTTTTTCTATTGCGTCAGCCACATGAGCTAACTTATCCAACGCTAATTGAATACTGGAGATAGACGAAAAAATTTCACGTGCCTTGAACAACAAGGATTTATCACCGGCAAGACCGGGTAAAGATAAAAATAAACCCGCCAACTGTTCATCAACAATATTGGCTTTTACCCAGATACGAATTTCAGTAATGGCTTTGCGCTGCAACAAATCGAAAAAACTGTCTTCTTGAGATTTATTTAATCCGGCAAATTCTGCGAGCGCGCGATAAATACCTATATGGCCAAGATCAATGTGCAATCGCGGCAAACCAGCCAGTTTTAACGACTCAACCAGCAAAGACACCACTTCTATGTCCGCAGCAACACCTGCTTCACCATAACATTCAATACCGGCTTGAATGGGAGTGCGCGTAGCCAAAGGATTTTTTGGGCGGGTATGCACTACATGTCCGGCGTAACAAAGGCGACTGGTTCCTGAACGGATAAAACTATGGGCATCCATACGAGCAGTTTGCGGGGTTATGTCAGCACGAATTCCGAGCATTCTTCCCGTCATTTGATCGGTCATTTTAAAGGTGAGCAAATCAACATCACGCCCCAAACCAATCAACAAAGAATCTGTGTACTCCACCAATGGTGGAATGACCATGTCATAACCCCAGGTGCTGTATAAATCCAGCAAACGGCGGCGCAAGTTGTCTATGGTTTTGGCTTCAGCAGGCAGAATTTCTTCGATACCTTCTGGCAACAGCCAGCGATCGGCGTATGTCATCTATGGCTCAATAATGTGCGGTTATCTGGCAAATACACATAAAAAAACCGAGTTTCTGGCTCGGTTGCGGCATTCTATCATCATGGCCAACCATGCGACAGGGTTTATTTACGATGGATTTTTTGGGTATTCCTGTCGAGCATGGACAACAGAAATTATCTCTATCGAATCCAAAGTCGTTCGGTAGATAACAATATAATTGGGATGAATTACCAGCTCTCGAGTTCCGCTTACCCTGCCGATACGATATTGATATGGATAATGCGGCAAAGTTTGTGTTGCTTGCTCGATAGCATCAAAAAGATTAGATGCAGCTATTGGATTACGATCACCAATAAAATCTAATATTTCCCACAACTCACGCCTTGCTTCTGGCCGCCACTTAACTAGCATTTTTGAGCTTGGATTCAATCAAATCCCGCATTTCTGACATTACTTGATCGTGCGGAATAGAAGGGCGAGGATCATCAAGACTTGCTTTTACTTTTGCCTTAAGCCATTCAACGTAACTGGCTTCTTGTTCTACCGTTTCAAATTCGGACACTATGGGTGATAGCTTGGTGCTCATTGTCTTCTCCACATACCGTTTCTCAGAATTATAAGCAGCAAACATCCCTGTTGCCCAATAGATTATTGCCTGCCTTTAGGATCTTTTAAATAACGGAAAAAATCACTTTGGGGATCAACCACCAGCAAATCGCCTTTGTTTTGGAAACTGTTTCGATAAGCGTTCAAGCTGCGAACAAAACTATAAAACTCCGGATCTTTTGAATAAGCAGCCGCAAATATGGCTGTCGCCTTGGCATCACCTTCACCGCGAATGCGCTCGGCTTGACCGTAAGCATCGGCTTCGATAACTGCTTTTTGACGATCTGCATCTGCTTTGATTTTTTCAGCTTGTGCTGTACCGCTTGAACGATATTCGCGGGCTTCTTTTTCACGATCAGCTGCCATACGATCAAATACAGAGCGGCTCACCTCTTCGGGGAAGTCGATACGCTTCACGCGAATATCTTTTACCTCCACACCCATATCGCGAATTGCTTGTTCATTGGTGGACTCTGTGATTTCTGCCATCAACTCATCGCGCTTTCCTGAAACCACATCATGCAACGTTCTGCGACCAAACTGGTTACGCAAACCATCAGCAACAGGTTTGGCCAAAAGATCGGCCGCACGCATTTCATCGCCGCCGGTTACCTTGTAATAATCTTCTACATTTTTGACGCGCCATTTGATGTAGTAACTCACCACCAAACGTTTTTTCTCGCTGGTAAAAAAGTTTTCCGGACGCACATCAGCGGTCATCAAACGCGCATCAAATTTTTTAACTTTTGCCCAAGGCTTTTTGAAGTGCAGACCAGGTTTTAAATCCGTCTCCACCAAACGACCAAATTCCAACAACACCGCTCGCTGGTATTCCGTCACAACAAACAAAGAACTGAACGCAAGCAGAAGGAACGCAAAAAAAGCAAATAAAAAAACGACAGATTTGTTATTCATTAGCGTAACTCCCTACGTGCAGATGCAGCAGGCGCATCGAGTGTTGTTGTGTTGTTTTGTGGTATGGAAACTCTGGTCGGTGTGTTAGTGATAATTTTATCCAAGGGTAAATACATCATGTTGTTTCCACCCTTCACATCCACCATCACTTTTGACGAATTGGTCATTACATTTTCCACAGTTTCAAGATACAAACGCTGTCTTGTTACTTCAGGTGCACGTTTGTATTCCGCCAACAAGCTTTCAAAACGACTGGATTCACCTTGTGCACGTGAAATCACAGCTGATTTATAACCTTCCGCTTCTGCCAATAATCGTTGCGCATTACCTTTAGCTTCATTGACTACACCGTTGGAATAAGATTGAGCCTGATTCACTGAACGTTGTTCGTCTTCTTTTGCACGAATCACATCGTCAAATGCAGCACGCACTTCTTCCGGCGGTCTTGATTCCTGAATATTGACACTCACTACCTGAATTCCTGATTCATATAAATCCAGATAGGATTGCAAACGTTTTTTCACTTCAACCGCAATAGCTTCACGACCTTCGGAAAGTACCTGATTCAACTCAGTTGAACCTACCACGTGGCGTGCCGCAGAATCGGTAGCATGTTGCAAACTGATTTCCGGATCACGCACATTTAATACAAATTTTTTCACGTCACTGATGTTGTATTGAACAGACAATGGCAATTCAACAATGCTTTCGTCTTTGGTCAGCATCAGGCTCTTGGCCGTGTTGGTGTATTGCCGGGTTGATGTTGTGCTTTCGATAATCACGCGATCAATCAGTGGCATGCGCCATTTCAAACCTTCATCCTCAATGTCGTAAAAAGCGCCAAAACGCAATACCACCGCACGCTCTTTGGCATCAACTTGATAAATACCTGTTCCCACCCAAATCAATGCAAGCAGAACAACCACTATGGCCAGGAACCCACCTATTCCGCCCGAACCTCCGGAATTACCGGATTTGTTCCCGCCACCGAAAAGTCCGTTTATTTTTTCCTGCAATTTACGAAACGCTTCGTCGAGATCCGGCGGACCTTCGTTGTTTCCTCCGCGATTTCCCCAAGGGTTTTTATCTTTTCCCGGTTCATTCCAGGCCATAGGTTTCTCCTAATCTAATGTGAATTCAGAGGATTAATCTGCCCATTGCAGATCATCAAAATTTTCAGATGCCGTCTTCAACAGACGCAACAAATCACTTTTGGGGACACGAATTTCCAATATCGTTTTACCATCGTCCCGGTAGGTTTCCTGTGCGACTGCTTGCTGGCTATAAAGCAAGGCTCGCAGCTTGCCTTGTTGCGGCGTTAACAACAAGCGCCCGGCAATCATTTCTGTACCCAGAAACTCAATGATGGCCTCTTGCAACAAGTCGCAACCCGCACCTGATTTGGCAGAAAGCCAAACAGCCGCAGGTTTTCCAGACTCGTCACGATCAATTCCTGGTGAACGATTATCAAGCAAATCGAGCTTGTTATAGACCTTAAGCTGAGGCAGGTCAGCCGCATCTATTTCTGCCAGCACCAACTCAACCTGCTCTATATTTCGGGTCATTTCTTCTGCGGCAGCATCGATCACATGCAACAACAATGTTGAGTTGCTTGCCTCTTCCAATGTAGCCCTGAAAGCATCGACCAATCTGTGTGGAAGATGACTGATAAACCCCACAGTGTCCGCCATCACCACACCACCGATATCGGCCAATTCAATGCGGCGCATGGTTGGGTCGAGCGTGGCAAACAATTGATTCTCGGCGTATACGTTTTCGCCTGTAATTTGGTTGAATAGTGTGGATTTACCCGCGTTGGTATATCCCACCAAAGACACTGTCGGAATGGCGGCCTTTTGCCGGGATTTACGCCCCTGCTCACGCTGGGATCGAACTTTCTCCAACTTTTGTTCAATCATGCTAATTCGATTACGCAACAATCGACGGTCGGTTTCCAATTGGGTTTCACCGGGGCCGCGTAAACCTATACCACCTTTTTGACGCTCAAGATGCGTCCAGCCACGAATCAAACGCGTGGATTGATGGTGCAATTGCGCCAATTCGACTTGCAGCTTTCCTTCAAACGTTCGCGCACGCTGGGCAAAAATATCCAGAATCAATCCGGTTCTATCCAAAACCCGACATTGCAATTCTTTTTCAAGGTTACGTTCCTGACTGGGCGTCAGTGTGTGATTAAAAATAACCAATCCGGCCTTGTGTTCTTCAACCAATGATTTCAGTTCTTGAAGTTTGCCGGTACTGATCAGAAATTTAGCAGTGGGAACTACGCGCGAGCCAGTTAAAAAAGCAACGGGATCACCACCCGCAGAGAGCACCAACTCTTCAAACTCACGAGGGTCATCAGGCTCTTGCCCATGAGACAGATTCAGGTGAACCAGCACCGCCAGTTCACCTGATTCGGGACGATCGAAAAACAAGTAATAGCCTCTGTTTATGCCTTAATCAGCAGGTTGTTCGTCTTCTTCACCTTCCAGAATACCGGCTTCATTCAACAAAGGAACGCGCACAGCACGGGAAGGTACAACTGTGGATATGGCATGTTTGTATACCATTTGGCTGACAGTATTTTTCAACAGCACAACAAATTGATCGAAAGATTCAACTTGCCCTTGCAGCTTGATACCGTTGACCAGATATATGGATAC
The DNA here is from genome assembly GCA_946482345.1 of uncultured Cellvibrio sp. The sequence goes on along the minus strand of CAMLRJ010000202.1, from coordinate 206 downwards.
AGGAACGCGCTCTTTACGCAGTACGTTCAAGTAAGGGTCTTGTAAACTATGCCCTTTTGACATGGTTACTCTCCTCGAGATAAATAATTGTTGGTTAGTCTTGTTAGCTGAACAGAGTATTAATAACTCCTGACCATTATATGGCTACCGATTGTAAAAAATTCAAGGCGTTCCGGATAATTTCTTTTTTTGCCAATGAGTTCCCC
>CAMLRJ010000201.1 GCA_946482345.1 uncultured Cellvibrio sp. | reverse complement strand
TGAATTGGGCAGAGGTTTTATGAAAAGCATTCTCAAATACTGTTTTTTTATTATTGTTGCAACTTACTCGCATTTAGTATTGGCTAGCAACGACTTAAATATCGAACAATACAAAGGCAAAGTAGTCTACGTAGATTTTTGGGCATCCTGGTGTATTCCTTGTAGAAAATCATTTCCCTGGATGAATGAGATGCAACAAAAATACGGAAAGGATTTAGTGGTAATTGGCGTCAATGTCGATCAGGAAAAAGCACTGGCAGATCAATTTATCAAAGAAACTTCGCCACAATTCAAAATAGTTTTTGATTCCAAAGGGGTTCTTGCTACGGAATATCAGGTTGCGGCCATGCCCAGTTCCTTTATTGTGGATCGGCAGGGAAAAATTATATTTAAACATCTGGGTTTTCATGAAAAGAAAAAATCGATTTATGAATCAGAAATCCAACAACTGATTAACCAACAATAATTTTCAACCTTCGGGGTAATTTATGCTTGATCGAAGAATGATTTCAATCATGAGCTTGATAATCGGCATTAGCCTGTTATCAGGCTGTTCAAATTTGGGGGTCAAACCCTGGGAGCGCGACTTACTCGCAAAAAAATCCATGCAGCTCAATGCATATCCGTTGGAGTCAGCCTCTGATGATCACACTTATTTCAGCAAAGAAGCTTCTACTGGTGGCAGAGGTTTTGGTGGAGGTGGCTGCGGATGCAACTGATCACAACACCAAACAGTAATCAAAAAATGTCTACTGGCAATATTGCATTATTACTCGCAGCTGCCAGTGTGAATTTAGTGTCAGCTACCAGCCATGCAAAAGAATCACCCTGGCAAGTGGATTCATCGCTGCTGGTTTATTCCGAATCGGATAGTCGTGTAACAGCAATTGAACCGATTGTCGCACTGAAAAAAGATTTGGGAGACGAACGCATTTTTTCAATGAAAATGACATTAGATTCTCTAACCGGTGCATCACCTAACGGTGCCGTGGCATCCAATAGCCCGCAAACATTTACTGGCCCTTCCGGTGAAAATTCTTACACAGCTGACGCCGGTGAAACACCGCTGGATGACAGCTTTAAAGATACGCGTGCAGCACTTAATCTTGGCTGGGAACAGCCTTGGGGTGAACGCAATAAAATTTCGGTTGGCGGAAATTTTTCAAAAGAATATGACTTTACCTCTGTGGCTTTAAATGCGGCAATTGCTCGCGACTTCAATAACAAAAACACCACCTTGTCTTTTGGTGTTGGATATGAAGCCGATCAAATTAATCCCGTTGGTGGTACACCGGTTGAATTAACCGCGATGGTCTACGGTGAAGAAAATGAAGATTTAAAACAAACGCGATCCGATGAAAGCAAAAATGTGCTGGATGTTTTGCTAGGCGTAACACAAGTGATGAATCGCCATTGGGTAACCCAATTAAATTATTCTTATGGCTCTTCAAGTGGTTACCACACTGATCCCTACAAAATATTGTCGGTGCTTGATGATCAAGGCAATATTGTCAATCATCCATCGGCGGATATCGATAATTGGTACGCCTATGAAAGCAGACCTGATTCACGCACCAGGCACAGTTTATATTGGGCGAATAAAATTCATCTGACAGAAGATGTGATTGATTTTTCATACCGTTATTACACCGACGATTGGGGAATAGATTCTCATACGCTGGATTTACGCTATCGCTATCAATTTGCCGGTAATATGTATTTTGAACCTCATGTGCGTTGGTACCAACAAACGGCTGCAGATTTTTACAATTTGTATCTTTTGCAATCGCAACAGGTGACAGGCAACAATATTGATCTTGATTATGCATCGGCTGATCCGCGTTTGGCGGAATTAAGCGGCATAACTTTTGGCCTGAAATATGGAATTGAATTCAGTCGTACCAGTGAATTCAATATTCGGGTTGAGCAGTATACCCAGTCTTATGAGGTGAATCGTTCAGATCTACCCGAATTATCAGGCCTGGATTTGGCACCCGATATGGAAGCCATGACCATTTCTGTTGGCTATTCGTTCGAATTTTAGTTAGGCCTTTTTTGCCCGCCTTGTGCGGGCTTTTTTTATTTAAGGCAAGCAATTCCCGAATAGGATATGTTTTGCAAAACGACAAAGTATCGACAGATTGCAATAATATAAATTCATGAATAAATCCAGTTCACCAAATGAATTAACATTAATTCCAAAAGGCCAACACTTCCTTGGTCAATTTCGTGCTATGGCCAGCCTTTGTGAAATTTTGATCGAAACAGATGATGCCGAATTAGCTTACTCATTAGCACAAACAGCACAGACCGAAACCAAACGCATTGAAGCAAAATTCAGTCGATATCGCAGCGACAATATTATTCACGCCATTAATAACGCAAACGGAAAAACGATTGCGTTGGATGATGAAACCTGCGCATTAATTGATTACGCACAACTCTGTTATCAATTAAGCGATGGCCTTTTCGACATTACATCAGGCGTGTTGCGCCGTGTATGGGTTTTTGATGGCTCGGATAAAATTCCTGCACAATCTGATATAGATGCCATTTTACCTTTGGTCGGCTGGGACAAAGTCGATTGGCAAAAACCGTTTTTAACGCTGAAGGCAGGCATGGAAATTGACCTGGGCGGAATCGGCAAAGAATATGCAGTAGATAAAGCATTGTATTTGGTTATGGCACAAACCGATCTACCGGTATTAATTAATTTTGGCGGAGATTTGGCTGTCAGCGGCGCACAAAAAAATCAAAACCCCTGGCAAGTGGGTATAGAAAGTCCTGATAAAAAAACGGAAACTCACAACAAAAAAACAGAAATTTCAGATCCACAATATGTAACCAATAAAATTCTGGAAATTTCTGCAGGTGCACTGGCAACCAGTGGTGACGCCAAGCGTTTTTTATTGCGCAATGGAAAACGTTACGGACATATTCTTAACCCGAAAACAGGTTACCCTATAGAGAATGCACCCAAGTCTGTCACTGTTGCAGGCTCCAGTTGTATTCAAGCTGGAACCTTGTCAACGCTGGCATTATTACAAGGTGAGAATGCTGAAAAATTTTTGCAAAACCAACAAGCTATCCACTGGTGTTTACGATGAGATTATTATTGGTTGAAGACGATTTGATGCTCGGCGAGGCTCTGCAAGAAGCCATGACCCTGCACCATTATGCCGTAGACTGGATGAAAGACAGTGAATCCGCCTATCGCGCCATCAAACATGAAAATTTTGATCTAATGATATTGGATGTCGGCTTACCCGGAATGGATGGCATCAGCTTTCTGAAAAAAATCCGTCGTGAAAAAAACACCATTCCCACATTAATACTCACAGCACGCGATACCTTGCTGGATAAAATTTCAGGCCTTGATGCCGGTGCGGATGATTATTTATTAAAGCCATTTGAACTGGATGAACTACTCGCCAGATTAAGAGCCATTTCACGCCGTGCTACAGGCCGGGCAGACAATCAACTTGTGCATGGCGATTTGCGTATTAATCCGGAAACCCAGGAAATTTTTTACAAGGATAAAAGTGTCAATCTGTCCCGTCGTGAATTTATGATATTAATGAAATTATTGGAAACACCTGGCCGGGTTTTAAGTCGGGAGCAATTGGAACAAAGCCTGTACACCTGGAGTGACGATGTAGAAAGTAATGCGCTCGAGGTGCATATACATCATTTGCGAAAAAAAATTGCGCCGGATTTTATCCGCACCCTGCGTGGGTTCGGTTACGTTATTGACAAGCAATGCAACACGCAGAATCCATAATGAAAATCTGGCTGCTATCTTCTTTAAAACGATTTTTTATTGTCAGTTTATTCAGCCTTTTGGGGTTGAGCATATTATTGACTGTATGGATTACACAACAAGTGACCGTACAAGAAATAGATGAGCTTTATGATGCGCAGATGGCTCAAACCAGTCGCATCCTGCAAAGCTTTTTAAACCGGCCTATTGATGAAATAGATTACGATAAATTAAATTCCACTTTACTCGCAGCACTGAATAACTTTACCAACAGTGATGACGATGATCGCCACTCCACTGGTCATGGATATGAAAATAAATTAGCCGTACAACTTTGGGACGAAGAAGGAAACTTGTTAGTGAAGACGCCGACTGCACCTCTGTACCTGCTATCACCTTTACAAAGTGGTTATTTTGATACTCATTATCAACAACACGACTGGCATATATTCACCCAACACATGCCACAAAATAATTTATGGATTGTATTGGCAGAACGTGAGGATATTCGTGAAGAGTTGGTTAAAAAAACCCTGCTGAGTTCTCTTAGCGGATTATTTTTTGCTGCCATATTAATGAGCGCGTGTTTAATTTGGGTGATTCGTCGCGGACTAAAACCTCTACATCAAATTTCAAAGCAACTGGAAGACAGGCACCTGGACAAACTGGAATCCATTCATATTGAAAATTCAACTCCCGAAGAATTAATTCCGGTGGTAACCGCCATTAATCAATTAATGAACAGAGTCGCCAATGCAGTGGATATAGAACGCCGCTTTCTGGGTGATGTCGCTCATGAATTACGTACACCGCTTTCCGCATTGAAACTCAATACCCAACTTGGGTTGCAAAGTAAAACCCTTGAGCAAAGTCACACTCAACTGGAAAAAATATTAGCAGGCATTAATCGCAGCAACAGACTTGTACAACAACTGCTGACACTGGCCAAACTGGAACCCAAAGCTATAGGCGAAAAAATCCATATCAATTTATTTGATTTATTAATTCAATCACTTCAGGATCAACCGGGATTCATACAAACTCATAGCTATGAGTTTGCTTTGTTAAACCATCAAATAGAATTTGACGAAGAAATTAAACACGCCCGCATTTACGCACATCCACTATTAATGGCTGTACTCTTGCGTAATCTTATTGATAATGCCTGTCGATATAGCCCGGAAGGTTCACGTATTTTGCTTAAAGTCGTTAAATTGAATACACAAATTCAAATCAGTGTTATCGATCATGGCCCTGGTATTGCCAAAGAAAAACTGGGCTCACTGGGAAAACGTTTTTTCAGACAAACATCTGATCAAAAATCAGCCGACCAAACCGGTAGTGGTCTCGGCCTTTCAATTGTGGCGCGAATTATCGAGATACATCAGGGCCAACTTGATTTCCTGCCTGTAAATCCCCAGGGATTAGAAGTGCGATTTTGTTTACCTTCGTGACAGCAGAACGGCAGTCACGTATATTTCAACCCTGATTTCACTCCTGATTTCTGATTCCCATGACGGGGGGGACTATGCCATGCAGACAAAACTGGAAACCAGTACTTTTTTATTTTTTTTATTTCTTGTCTCCCTGGGTTTTATTCTGATTCTAAAACCTTTCTTCGGCACCATTTTCTGGGCCTGCGCAATTTCAGTTATTTTCTACCCCTTGCAACAACGATTACAAAAAATCTTTAAAGGACGCATCAATTTAAGTGCATTTATCACGCTGCTTGTTTGTATTTTAATTGTAATTTTACCCATGATCATGCTCACCGGCTCGGTGATCAACGAAGGTGCTGCTATTTACCAGCGTATGCAATCAGGTGAAATCAGTCCCGCCCAGCAAATTGAAAAAATTCGAACCGCATTTCCGGGATTACAATCTTTTTTCGATAAATTTGGAATCGACATTGTCAAAATAAAAGAAACCGCTATGCAATTTGCAATGAGCAGCGGGAAATTTTTGGCACAACAAGCGATCAGTGTTGGGCAAGATACCTTTAAATTGATTTTGAATATTTGTTTGATGTTATACCTCACTTTTTTTCTATTGCGCGATGGAACAAAACTGATCGAATTGTTAATTCGCGCACTGCCATTAGGTGATGCACGCGAACGTTTACTGTTCGCAAAATTTGGCGAAGTCACACGCGCCACTATCAAAGGCAATTTGGTGGTAGCACTGGTTCAGGGCACTTTGGGCGGCATTATTTTTTGGATATTGGGAATTCCAGCCGCCTTGCTGTGGGGCGTATTGATGGCTATTGCATCATTAATCCCAGCTATAGGTCCTGCATTGATTTGGGCACCTGTTGCGGTATATCTGGTTGCTGCAGGCGACAGCACCAGTGCCATTATTCTTGCCGTATTTGGTGTGGGCGTTATAGGCCTGGTAGACAATGTGTTGCGTCCAATTCTGGTGGGCAGGGACACAAAATTACCGGATTACCTGGTTTTATTATCAACACTGGGTGGCCTCGGTTTATTTGGTATTAATGGTTTTGTTATTGGCCCATTGGTCGCTGCTTTATTTATTGCCTTTTGGGGCATTTTTATTCGAGAAATTCATTTATTGGCGCCAGATCAAAAATCGGCGCCCGGGGAAGATAATTAATGTGGTTTAAAAATTTACGTGTATTTCGTTTAACCCAAAGCTGGACACTGACACACGAAGAACTCAATGAAAAATTAAATACATTTGGCTTTAATCCTTGCGGCAGCATGGATTTGTTTCGCTATGGATTTACTCCTCCTTTAGGCCAGGATTCAGAGGAATTGGTACATTCAACTAACGGACGAATGATGATCTGTA
>CAMLRJ010000200.1 GCA_946482345.1 uncultured Cellvibrio sp. | reverse complement strand
CCCTTTGAAAAAGGGAGGTTAGGAGGGATTTAGAGATTTCAGATTTGACTACCATTTTAAATCCCCCCTAGCCCCCCTTTTTCAAAGTGGGGAACAGATCAGCACGCTGAAATAAGATTGAATTTTTAATTTAGGTTAATTTTCTTACCCAATCTGCCATAGACGAAACTACCAAAGCCTGATCTTCAGGCTCAGCCAAAATATGTGAAGCTTGGGTTAAATATACCAGCTGATGATTATCACCAAATTTTACCGAGCTAAAACAATCACGAAATTGACCTTCGTAATTGTAATGGTCGCTACGACAAAAAACGCTGAACAATTTTAATCCGCGTTGTGCCAATGATTGCAAGCCCGCTGTCACTTCAGCTTGTGGAGGGAAATTTCCGAAATTGGGCACCTCAAAAAACTTTGATTCTATGCCCGATTTTTCTGCGCCCGATATATTTTTCTTTAGACCTAATAACCGCCTGACCACACTTGCCCAACGCGCCAATGAAAAAATACGTGGAAGATAATGATGCAAATAGCTTTTCCAACTCATATAACAATAGCCATCAATTTGCGCTATACCGATGATGCGATCATCTTTTATTGCGGTACGGTAAGACGCATAAGCACCCGAACACAAGCCATAAAGAATAAATTGTTTGATACCTTTTTCTTTTGCCAAATACTCCATCACTTCCTTGACTTCATCAACGGCAATTTCGGCGGCAGTTAATGTGCTGCGACGCGCATCGCTATCGCCAATACCGGAAAAATCAAAACGCACACAAAGTACGCCCGCTTTTTCTGCTATTGCACGCGCCAAGGTGACCGACAAACGACAAGAACCCACACGATGTATTACACCGGAATTCAACAAAAGCACAGCCACCGAAGGATTACGTAATTCATTCGCTTCAGGTTGGGTCATAATTCCCAGCAACGGATTTTGCTGTCCAATTTGCACTACGCGCTCGCGCATGTTTTCCTCATCTTTTTACAAATGGATACCTGCCTGCGCAGGTATGACAAAGTTTTAGCGATTTGATGTAAAGTAATTTTCTATAGCTTCAACGATTGTTTGTGGCCATAAAATACCGCCCACGTGATCCACATAATTCCAGTCATGCGGGGCAGGTGCCAATTGATAATGGAATCGCGGCAAGTTTTTATAGGCTTGTTATAATTTTTCAAATCCGGGATTTTCATGCGACACAATTTCAGCTACAAATAATCTTTCCAGATCTTGCATCGAAGTTAAATCGAGTGATGACAAGCTATCTTTAAATGTTGTTGGCATGGAGAAGCCGTTGAAATACAAAGTGCCATCATTAGCAACAAAACGTGACCGCGATTCTTTTATGGAAATTTCTGCCACTATTTCATCAACATATGCCCGACCGGACACTATGGGATCCCACAACACCAGCTTGTTCACTGATTTATTTTTAGCGACTACTTCAGCGGCTAAAAGTGCTCCCAAACGTAAACCCAACACAGAAACTTTTTGTACCGCCGCAACATCCATTAATTCCTGGATTGCATATTCAATATCCTGCATCCAATCTTTCGCTGTTACGCCTTGTAATGTACCGGCAGAATCGCCAGTACCACGATAATCAAAACGCAATACAGAAAATCCTTTTGCCGCCAGATTAATCGCCAGGCGCCGAAACGAACGATGTGCACGCATGTATTCCTGACCAAACGGATTACACAAGACTATACCTTCGCGTCGCGATGCGCCTTGCGGCGCATGGTAGGCACCGAATAATTGTGTGGCAGATGGGCCGAAAAAAAACGCTTCCAAATTAACTCCTGATTTTTTCTATCACTGCGATCTGTCCCTCCCCCTGCCAAGGGGGAGGCTAGGAGGGGGCAATGCTCTTACTTCTTACCAAATAACTTCGATAAAAACCCTTTCTCATTTTTACTTTCAGTTTTGGTTTCAATTTTTTCTTCCGAAACGGATGCTGTTTTCGCAGAAGAATTACCTTTTACCAAATCAATCTTCGCCGCCAACTGTTCCAGCGTATTTACCCACATATCTTGCGGATTAAATCTCACCCCCAAACGCGCCTCCATTTCCAGAATCACTTCCAGTGCCAGCAATGAATGCCCACCTATATCGAAGAACTGACTGTCAATGCTCACCTGATCACGTTTCAGCGCTGACTGCCAAATCTCAGCCAGAACTTTTTCAGTTGCAGTCGATGCAGCAATATATTCATGACCCATTTTCACTTCGGATACAGGTTGCGCTAATAATTTGCGATTAATTTTTCCGGATGCTAACCGCGGCAACTCCGTCAACGCAGTAAATTGTTGCGGCATCATATAATCGGGCAATGTCTGACGCAGATGACGGCGCAATTCAGATGCCGTTGGTTCTTCGCCCGTTTCATAAACAATAAATGCATGCAATCGATGATCAGTTGCACTGAAATCCTGTAACACTACTACAGCATCTTTAATTGCCGGATGAGTGCGCAATTGTGTTTCGATTTCTTCCAATTCAATTCGGAAGCCACGCAATTTAATTTGATTATCGACACGACCTGCAAACTCAACTTGTCCATGACGATTCCATCGCGCCAAATCGCCAGTGCGATACAGTTTTTGGCCTTCGCGATTATGCGTAAATCTTGCTTGTGTTTGCGTGTCATCACCCAAATATCCACGCGCTAATCCGGAACCACCAATCCACAATTCACCATAAGATCCAATCGGTAATGGGCGGCCGGTATCATCCAACACATGCAATTGTGTATTCGCCAAAGGACGTCCAAGAAACACCGATGGCAATTCATTGTTTGCTGCGGGTGTTACTTGATAAGCGCTGGTCCAAACTGTGGCTTCTGTCGGGCCGTAGAGATTCCACAACTCAATGTGTTGATCTAACAAATCTTTCGCCAAATCGCGTGCTAATTTCTCACCACCACAGAATGCGCGAAAATTTTTCGGAGCCTTCCAGCCGGAACTTAACAACAATCGCCAGGTAGCCGGTGTAGCTTGCAATAAATTAATGGATTCATTTTCCAGTAAATCACGCAAAGCCAAATCATCTTGCGTTTGCCAATCTTCTGCAATCACCAGACTTGCGCCGGAAATCAATGGCAAGAAAATTTCCAATAAAGAAATATCAAAAGCCAATGTGGTAATTGCCAATAAACGATCAGAGTTTTTAACGCCTGGATTAATCGCAATTGCATTCAAAAAATTATGCAATGCACCGTGAGTAATTTCCACGCCTTTGGGTTGACCAGTTGACCCTGAAGTGAAAATCACATAAGCCAATTGATCTTTATCCAAATGAGTAGTGACCTTGGCATCACTGACTGAATCCAGATTTTGTTTGAGTGATTCAACGCTGATTAATTTACTACTGTAGTCACCTAAAAAATCATTAAATGATTCATGTGCAATGACCGATGTGGCATTTGCACGCGATAAAATTTGTTGCACCCGATCAACCGGATAGGATGCATCCAGAGGTACATACGCGGCACCCAGCTTCCACAGTGCCAAAATTATTGCAGGCAAATCACAAGTGCGCTCCAACAACAAACCGACAGACTGATTTGCAGTCACACCTTGTTGTTGTAATTGACGCGCGAAACGATTACTGAGGGATTCAAGTTGCGCATAAGAATATTCACCCCCCTTGGCTTTTACAGCGGTTTGATTGGCATATTGCGCAACAGCGCTTGCCCAATTACCTAACACTGCATTTTGATAAACAAATTCTTGTGCAGTGTTATTCCACTCAGCCAAGAGTTTTTGTTCTTCCAGATTAGCCGCTGTCAATTCAGCCAGAGTAATATCCGGTTTTTCAGAAATCAGTTTTGCACTGGCCACCAACGCTTTTCCGAAATTTTCCACACTGGCTTTATCAAATAATTCAACCGGAAATTCCATTCCACCTTCCATACCTTTTACTTGACGTTTCACCCAGACATCCAAATCAGTTTGCACCCCCATGCGTTCGATATCCACTTGCGTGCGCAAAATACCATCCATTTGATCAGCGCGATTACGCACATCCTGATAACTGAATAATGTTTGCACCAAGGGTGGACGCGCCGCATCGCGTGGTGGATTCAAGGTGTGAACCAGAGTTTCAAATTGTGTGTCCTGATTATCCATTGCATCCAACAACGTTTTTTTCACATCCTGCAAAAACAAATTAAAACTGCGTTGCGGTTTGATTCGGAAGCGGCAGACCAATCGATTGATAAAGGGTCCCATCAATCCACTGATTTCCATTTGGTTGCGCGCTGACACTGGAACGCTTACCAAAATATCGTCTTGACGTGAATAACGATGCAACATCAGCGCATACAAACCAATAATCACCATAAATAAAGTGGCGCCCTGACGACTGCCCAAATCTTCCATGGATTGCAACAATTCTTCTTCAAAGAAAAAGTTAATACCTTCTGCACGATGCGCTTGATGTGCGGGGCGTTCTTTGTCCAATGGCATTTCCAACACGGGCAATTCACCACTGAGTTGTTGCGTCCAGTAAGCCAATTGTTTTTTAACTGCATCGCTCTCCAACCAACCTCTTTGCCAAAGTGCATAATCCGGATATTGCACAGTTAATGGCGGCAATGGATTTGGCAAACCCTGAGCGTAAGCATTGTACAAACTGCAAATTTCTTTTAAGAAAATGTCGAACGACCAACCATCAAATACCAAATGGTGGATCAATAAAAAGATCACATAATCATCTTGCCCCAGCTGAATCAACCGTGCCGTAAATAAAGGGCCTGTGGCAGTATCGAAAGGTTTTGCCGCTTCCTGTCGCAACACCTGTTTCAACTGATCCAGATTGTCCACACCGTATTGCGAAAGTGGTTGCGGCTGTAAATTCAACTCCAGAGATTTGCGTAAATCCAACACCAATTTACCCGCTTCGGTACGGAAGCCCGCACGTAAAATTTCGTGGCGCTGTTCAATGCTTTCAAACGCGCGCTGCAAAGCATCGATATTTAATTTACCACGCAAGCGGAAAGAGGCTGGCAAATTGTAAGCAAAAGAATCAGGTTCGATTTGTTCCAGATACCACACACGTTGCTGCTGCGTAGAAGCAACCGGTTTGTCACTGGCGGAACGCGGAACTATTTTTGATTGGGTATTGCCACTGCGGGTTTCAGCATCAATAATTTCAGCTAACTGACGAATCGTCGGCGCTTCAAATAATTTGCGCAGTCCAATATTAATACTGAAGACATGTTTCACTCGCGCAAACATTTGTGTACCGAGTAAAGAGTGGCCGCCCAATTCAAAAAAGTCATTAGTCACGCCGACTTTTTCCAAACCGAGAATATCTTTCCAGATTTGCACCAACTGTTCTTCAATCGGATTTTCCGGCAGAGCCAAACTGTTTTCATCCACTTCACCCAATACGGGCGCCGGTAAAGCTTTGCGATCTACTTTGCCACTGGATGTTAAAGGAAAACTGGAAAGTGTAACGAAATGCGGTGGCACCATGTAATCAGGCAGCGATGCACGCACGTGATCACGCAATGCAATATTGTCTGGCGCTTTGCCATCTTGCGTTAATAAATAAGCCACCAAACGCTGATCGTTTTTGCGATCTTCTCGCGCAAGCACAACCGTTTGTGTCACGCCGGGGAATTGACTTAATACTGATTCAATTTCACCTAACTCAATTCGCTGACCACGCAATTTCACCTGGAAATCATTACGGCCAATATAATCAATTACACCATCGTCACGCATACGCACCAAATCACCGGTGCGATAAACACGCGCTTTGGCATCGGATACAAATGGATCTGCAATAAAACGTTCCTGTGTTAAATCAGGGCGATTCACATAACCGCGCGCAACCTGAACACCGGCCAACAACAATTCGCCGGGCACACCGGGCGGTTGTAATTTCAAATTATTATCGACTACATACAAACGTGTATTGGTAAGTGGATGACCAATCGGCACGCTGCTGGATTGATCGCCCTGGGCACACAACCAATATGTCACATGAATTGCGGCTTCTGTCGGGCCGTATAAATTCCAGAGCTCAACATCCGGGAAGGCTTTATCAAAACGTTGCTCCAAATCTTTCGCGACTGCTTCACCACTGGCAAGTACGCGTTTTATTGTGGGGCATTTTTGATGATCGGCTTCCTGCAAAAACAAATACAACATCGAAGGCACAAAATGTATATGCGTGACATGATGCTGATTTACCAAGTCAATTAAATAACCGGTTTCTTTATGTCCACCCGGTTTCGCCATAATTAATTGGCTACCACACATCAACGGCAAAAATAATTCCCAGAGCGACACATCAAAGGTGTAAGGCGTTTTTTGTACGACCTTATCATCAGACGTTAAACGATAAGTTTCTTGCATCCAACGCATATGATTGCAAACAGCTTGATGTTCATTCATGACACCTTTGGGTTTTCCTGTTGAACCTGATGTGTAGATGACATAAGCCAATTGATCGGGCTTGATGCTGACATGCGGACGTGCTTCAGAATAAGCTGACAATATTTCTTGCGCCGTATCAACCGATAAATGCGCAATGGTTTTAGGTAAATTTCCTGCGAATCTTGCCT
>CAMLRJ010000199.1 GCA_946482345.1 uncultured Cellvibrio sp. | reverse complement strand
ATCAATTAATTTCAATGCTTAATATTCATTCTGTCCCCGATTGTTTAAAACCCTTTGCCGAAAAAACCTGGAAGGATTACCTGGATGCAGAAGCCCGCGAAAATCTTCCGTCGCTGGAATCACTTTTATCTCCCTGCATTGGCAAAGGATGGATTTCCAATGCAGATTTTCCATCACAAATCACCAAAGCTTTTGTCGGTAGCGAATTCGTTGCACAAACTGCTGCGCGAAATCCCCAATTGTTTCAATCGTTAATCTCGTCAGGACGATTGTTTTCCAATTCAGCTTCATCTGTGTGGATTGAAAATTTTGTTGCGCAAGGGAAAGAATTAACAACGGAACTGGAGTTGGATAAACACTTGCGTCGCAGCCGGCAAGAACAGCAATTCAAAACGATTTGGCAAGATCTGAATCGGTTATTGACTATGCAAGAAGTCACAGCTGATTTGTCTGCATTTGCGGATGCTGCCATCAGTTTGGCTGCAGATTGGCATTATCGCGATTTGCAAAAACGTTATGGCACACCGATTGGAAAAAATTCCGGCCTGGCGCAACCTTTTATGGTGTTGGGTATGGGCAAACTGGGTGCTCAGGAACTCAATATTTCATCGGATATTGATTTGATTTTTACTTTTCCCGAATCCGGTGAAACCGATCATACTGTCAGTGCTATCAGCAATCAGGAATTTTTTATCAAACTTGGACAAAAACTGATTAAAAGTTTGGATGCAATGACGGCCGATGGATTTGTGTTTCGTGTGGATATGCGTTTGCGCCCGCACGGACAAAGTGGTTCTCTGGCAATGAGTTTTGTCGGTATGGAAGATTATTACGAAACACAAGGGCGCGATTGGGAACGCTACGCTATGATCAAAGCGCGTTTGGTGGGTTGGGCCAATAGTAACGAAAAGCCAGCATTGGATATTGAAGTTGCACGCGCTGGATTGCGACAAATTTTGCGGCCATTTACTTACAGGCAATATATTGATTTTAGTGTGATCGAAGCTTTGCGCGATATGAAAGGATTAATTGCCAGACAAGTACAACGCAAAGGCATGAGTGCTGATGTGAAGTTGGGTGAAGGTGGTATTCGCGAAGTGGAATTTATTGTGCAAGCTTTTCAATTGATTCGCGGCGGGCGCGATAGTCGCTTGCAAGAAAGACAAGTCTGCAAAATGTTGCCTTTTTTGGAAACAGAAAATTATTTGCCGCAAGGTGTTGGAGCATTATTGCTGGAAGCCTATATTTTTTTGCGCAATACCGAACATGCGATTCAAGCCTGGCAAGACAAACAAACACAGTCATTGCCAGCGGACATTAACAATCAAATCCGTTTGGCCTGGGTCATGGGTTTTCAATCCTGGGATGATTTTTTTGCGCAACTACAAACTTATCGTCAGCAAGTGAATAAAGAATTCCGGGCGGTAATTGCAGCACCGGAAGTTGAAGCTCCCGTCAATCAATCTGCATTAAATTTCTGGTTAGGTTTATGGGATGGCAGTTTGCAAGGTGAAGAAGCGCATCAGCAATTGATGGATCGCGAAATTGAATCTGCCGATGAATTGTTAAAACACCTGCAGCATATACGTGAAAGTAAATCGGTCATGTCAATGCAAGCCAGCAGTCGTAAACGACTGGATACATTTATTCCTTTGTTGTTGATCGCATTGTGTGATCGCGCGCAAAAAGGTGAAGTGACAAGTCTGGTAGAAACTCTCGGACGAATTGTACCTTTGGTTGAATCCGTTGCACGTCGTACGGCTTATTTGGTGTTGTTGGTGGAAAATCCAATCGCGTTGCAACAATTAGTGCGTTTATGTGCGGCCAGTTTATTAATTGCGGATCAGCTTACGCATTATCCAGCACTGCTGGATGAATTATTAACGCCGGAAAGTTTGTACGCTCCACCGAACAAAGAATTGTTGCGCGATGAATTGCGTCGTGATGTGTTGCGTTTGGCGTGGGATGATTTGGAAGGGCATATGGAAGCACTGCGTTATTTTCGTTCTGCACATGCGTTGCGTGTTGCTGCCAGCGAAGTAACAGGCGTTTTGCCATTGATGAAAGTCAGCGATTATTTAACTTATATTGCCGAAACTATTTTGGAACATGTATTGGAATTGGCATGGCAATATATGATTGCGCGCCATGGTTATCCACGACGTGAAGAGGGAAGTTTGGTTGAAACACCGGAATTTATTATTGTGGCTTATGGAAAGTTGGGTGGCCTTGAATTGGCTCATGGATCAGATCTGGATTTGGTTTTTATTCATAACGCTTTTGCCAATGGTGTCAGCAGTGGCGAAAAAGAATTGGATAATTTGAGTTTTTATACGCGTCTCGGGCAACGCATTATTCATATTTTAAATACACAAACACTGTCCGGAAAATTATACGAAGTGGATATGCGATTGCGTCCCTCGGGTAATTCCGGTTTGTTGGTGTCATCTTTGACTGCTTTTGAAAAATATCAACAAAATGAAGCCTGGACTTGGGAGCATCAAGCATTGGTCAGGGCGAGAGTGGTTGCAGGCCATCAAGGACTTGGTCAGGAATTTGAGCTGGTTCGGCAAAAAATTCTGCGGCGCCCGCGGGATTTGTCGCAGCTGCGAAAAGAAGTAGTGGATATGCGACAGAAGATGCGTGACCAACTGGGTTCGTCCAAACAAAAAGCGGCCAGCATTTTTAATGTGAAACAGGATGCCGGTGGTATCGTGGATATTGAATTTATGGTTCAATACGCGGCCTTGGCGTGGGCGCATCAACAGCCCGACGTCATCCGGTACACGGACAACATTCGAATACTGGAGTCACTGCAAACAGCAGGTTTACTCGATGCTGACGCAGTGGCCCAACTGATCGCAGCCTACAAAGCTTACCGATCCACAGGGCATAAATTGGCGCTGCAGCGTCAGGAAGCCATACTCGAAGGTGATGATCAGTTTGTAACTGAACGCCAACAAGTTCTGGATATCTGGCAGCGTCTGATGTTAACCGAATTTTAGGAGTTGACTATGTCATTTGCCGATCGCGACGGCGTAATTTGGCTTGATGGTGAATTGATCCCCTGGCGCGATGCCAAGGTTCATGTTTTAACCCACACACTGCATTATGGTATGGGCGTTTTTGAAGGCGTACGCGCTTACAACAGCTCCAGTTTAGGTACCAGTATTTTCCGTTTGAAAGAACACACAGATCGCCTTTTTCGATCTGCCCACATCATGCGTATGAAAATGCCTTACACCAAAGAGGTGGTGAACGAAGCGCACAAATTGGTGGTGCGTGAAAACAAATTGGCTGAAGCCTATCTTCGTCCCATGGCTTTTTATGGTTCAGAAGGTATGGGCCTGCGCGCTGATAATTTGAAAGTGCACATAATGGTTGCGGCCTGGCATTGGCCTTCTTATATGTCACCGGAAGCGCGCGATAAAGGAATCAAAATTCGCACATCAAGTTACACGCGTCACCATGTGAATATTTCCATGTGTAAAGCCAAAGCCAATGGTCACTACATCAATTCACTTCTCGCTTTGCAAGAAGCATTGGACAGTGGTTGTGAAGAAGCTTTGCTGCTGGACAACGAAGGTTATGTAGCAGAGGGCAGTGGCGAGAATTTCTTTTTGGTGCGCGATGGTGTGATTTACACGCCGGAATTAACCTCTTGTCTCGATGGTATTACTCGCAACACGATTTTCCAATTAGCTGCTGATTGTGGTTACATCATTAAAGAAAAACGCATCACTCGCGATGAAGTCTATATCGCTGACGAAGCATTCTTTACTGGCACTGCTGCAGAAGTCTTACCGATTCGTGAATTGGATGGCCGTCAAATCGGTGAAGGTCGTCGCGGCCCTATCACTACGCGTTTACAGGATTTGTATTTCAAATCAGTGCGCGGTGAATTGGTAGAGCATAGAGATTGGTTGGCACCGGTGGGTGTTTAAAATTCCTCCCCCTGCCAAGGGGGAGGCTAGGAGGGGGTAAAGATTTTGATTGAAAAACCTTACCCCACCCCAACCCTCCCCTTGGCAGGGGAGGGAGCTAACCTCCAAACAACTATTTTATGAATCAAACTTCATTCCCAAGTTCCCTAAAAAAAATCCAAAAAATTCTCATCATAGGCCCCGCCTGGATCGGCGATATGATGATGGCGCAGTCCCTGTTTAAATTATTAAAAATCCGCAACCCGCAATCGGAAATTCATGTGTTGGCATCGCCCTGGACGCAAGATTTACTTCGACAAATGCCGGAAGTGAATCAAATAATCAATATGCCTTTGGGACACGGCATGTTTGCATTGAAGGCGCGTTATCAATTGGGCAAATCCTTGCGCAATTCTGGATACGAACAAGCGATATTACTACCCAATTCATTTAAATCAGCATTGATTCCATTCTTTGCCAATATCCCGTTACGTACAGGTTGGCGCGGTGAAATGCGTTATGGTTTGGTGAATGATTATCGTCTGCTCAACAAAAAAAATTATCCGTTGATGGTGCAACGTTATTTGGCGTTGGCGCTGGAAAAAAATGCAGAACCCTTAACTGAATTTCCTTTTCCTGAATTGGCGGTGGATCTTTCCGAAAAAAATCAATTACTGAAACAATTTTCTCTGGATTTGAACAGGCCGGTGTTGGTCATTTGTCCGGGCGCAGAATATGGCCCCTCCAAGCGCTGGCCAGAAAGTTACTATGCGCAAGTTGCGGCTGAAAAAATTCGCGAGGGTTGGCAGGTCTGGTTAATGGGATCAGCAAAAGATAAACACGTGACTGATGCATTGATGAGCTTTTTAGCAGAAGATCAAAAACAATCCATACAAAATCTTGCGGGTGCAACCAGTTTGTTGCAAGCCATTCAATTGATGGCATTGTCGCAAGCCGTTGTCACTAATGATTCCGGATTAATGCATATAGCGGCGGCATTAAAATTGCCCCTGGTTGTGGTTTACGGTTCCACTTCACCGGAACACACGCCACCTTTAACACATCGAGTACAGATTGTTACAAAAGATCTGGACTGTTCACCTTGTTTTGAGCGTGAATGCCCCAAAGTTCACAACAATTGCATGAAAGAATTAATGCCGGAAAAAGTTATTAGCGCCATTAATCAGCTGTTATCAAAATCCAACGTGATTGCATCACAATTATGAAGCTTGCTATCGCCATCTTTCGTTATTTCCCTTTCGGTGGATTACAGCGTGACATGAAATTTATTGCAGAAGAGGCGATAAAGCGCGGTCATCAAGTCACCATTTTTTGCGGTGATTGGCAAGGCGACAAAATTGCGGGTGCTGATATTCGTGTTATTGATGCTTTTGTATTTTTTAATATTGCAGGTGTTCGATTTTTTGTAAAAGCGTTTGAAAAATATTTTGATCGAAGTCAATTCGATCTGTTGTTAGGATTTAACAAAATGCCGGGGTTGGATGTGTATTTTGCGGGAGATACCTGTTTTGCAGAGAAGGCTTACCTTGATAGATCCTGGTTGTATCGTTTGACACCGCGCAGTCAGTTATATTTGCATTATGAAAAATCAGTTTTGAGCGAGGCAGGTGCGAAAAATATTTTTTGTCTGGTTCCGCAACAGATTAAATCTATCGCGCGTTGGTATTCAGCATCAAATGATCGAATCACACTTTTGCCGCCGGGAATTTCCAAATCTCATGTCGCTTGCGACAATCCGCAAGAAGCTAGAAAAAAATTGCTTAATGATTTGCAGATTGATCAATGCGCTCACATTATTTTATGTTTGGGCTCAGGGTTTCGTACAAAAGGTGTTGATATCAGTATTGCCGGCTTCTCTGAATTGGTCAAAGAGAATTCCAATGCTGTGCTATTGATTGCTGGTGGCGATGATCCAGAAAAATATCAACAACAAGCAAAACTATTGGGCATTGGTCAAAAAGTATTTTTTATTGGTAATCAGATTGCTGTTGCAGATTTATTGCATTCAGCGGATTTACTTTTGCATCCTGCACGCTATGAACTGGCGGGTAATGTGATATTAGAAGCCATGCTGTGTGGTTGTCCTGTTTTGGTAAGCCCGCAGTCGGGTTTTGCTTACTATGTTAAACAGTTTCGCATGGGCGAATTGATTGAGTCTGTGGATGATGTTGAAAAAATTTCTTTGCAAATTCGTCGTCTTTTGAAAGAACCTAAAGATCAATGGCAATCCAAGTCTCAGTTGTTATGGAATAACGATTTATTTTCGCGTGCAGAAGTCGCCGTTCAGAGTTTGGAGAATCTTAATCGTAGGTTGGGCAGTAATGCCCAACAATTAATCTCAAACAAAAACCCATGTTGGGCATTGCTGCCCAACCTACGGGATGACGAACAGCTAATTCTTCAATTGCAAGAATGTTTCAATAACGGCAGTGTTTTTGAATTTATTAAACAGATACAAGGTGTATCTGTGCGTAAAATGCCTGATCGCGAAACGGTTCGTTTTATTAATAGTGATAACACTTATTATCTAAAGCGACATTTTGGCGTGGGTTGGCGGGAAATCCTTAAAAACTTATTGCAATTACGCTTTCCTGTATTGGGAGCTGTGAATGAATGGAAAGCTTTGCAAAAGTTATCTGCTTTGCAAATTCCCAGCTTGC
>CAMLRJ010000198.1 GCA_946482345.1 uncultured Cellvibrio sp. | reverse complement strand
TCTTCCGATCTAAAGACGTTGGTGTCAACTTTGCCCAGTTATTTACACGCCATTTCCGGAAAAGGTGTGCACATAGTAACGGTCAATGATTATTTGGCGGGTCGTGATGCTAATTGGATGAAACCGCTTTATGAATTTCTGGGGATGACGGTAGGTGTTATTCAATCGATGCAGCCGCAATCTGTAAAGCGTGAAGCTTACGCTGCTGATGTTACCTACGGCACCAATAACGAATATGGTTTTGATTATCTGCGCGACAATATGGCATTGAGTAAACAGGATAAAGTGCAGCGCACGTTGAATTTTGCTGTTGTCGATGAAGTGGATTCAATTTTGATTGATGAAGCGCGAACGCCTTTAATTATTTCCGGTGCCGCTGAAAATAGTGCGGAAATGTACAAACGCATCAATCAGATCATTCAAAAATTAAAGAAGCAAGATGATAACGGTGAAGATGGTGAGCGTCGTGTGATCACCAAAGTAGGTGATTTCCGTGTTGATGAAAAATCACGTCAGGTTGAATTAACCGAAGAGGGACATCAGTTAATTGAAGAATTATTAATTCAAGCAAAATTATTGCAACCTGATCAAAGTTTATATGCGGCAAATAATTTAACCCTGATGCATCACGTGAATTCCGCGTTACGTGCCCACCATCTTTTTCATCGCGATGTTGAATATATTATCCAGGAAGGTCAGGTGGTTTTGATTGATGAGCATACAGGGCGCACTATGCATGGGCGTCGTTTGTCAGAAGGATTACATCAGGCAATTGAAGCCAAAGAAAATGTTGCCATTCAAAGTGAAAGCCAAACTCTGGCGTCAACAACTTTCCAAAATTATTTCCGTTTGTATCCGACTCTTTCGGGTATGACGGGTACAGCTGATACAGAAGCATTTGAATTTCGTGAAATTTATGGATTGGATGTGGTGGTTATTCCAACCAATAAACCGATTCTTCGTCAGGATTTAAATGACAAAGTATTTTTATCACTTGAAGACAAATACGAAGCAATTGTAACCGATGTAAAAGCTCTGCAAGACAAACAAGTGC
The DNA here is from genome assembly GCA_946482345.1 of uncultured Cellvibrio sp. The sequence continues at coordinate 5,565 of CAMLRJ010000198.1, read as the reverse complement.
CAATATTGGTTGGTACGGCTTCCATCGAAACCTCCGAAGAAATGTCTCGACGTTTGAATAAAGCGGGCATTAAACATCAGGTTCTTAATGCAAAATTCCATGCGCAGGAAGCTGAAATTATTGCGCAAGCGGGGCGTCCCGGTGCGGTGACTATTGCGACCAACATGGCAGGTCGTGGTACCGATATAGTCTTGGGTGGACGTTGGGAATCCGAAGTAGCAAAACTGGAAAATCCAACGCCGGAACAAATTGAAAAAATTAAATCTGAATGGAAGGATCGTCACGATCAAGTGCTGGCTGCAGGTGGTTTACATATTATTGGTACCGAGCGTCATGAATCCCGTCGTATTGACAATCAATTGCGTGGACGTTCAGGCCGACAAGGTGACCCTGGCGTAACCCGATTTTATTTGTCGCTTGAAGATAATTTGATGCGCATTTTTGCATCTGAACGTGTGCGCAATTTTATGCAGGCGTTAGGTATGGAAAAAGGCGAAGCGATTGAGCATCGCATGGTGAATAATGCGATTGAAAAGGCGCAGCGAAAAGTAGAAGGACGTAACTTTGATATCCGTAAACAATTGCTTGAATTTGACGATGTTGCCAATGAGCAGCGACAAATTATCTATCATCAGCGAAATGAATTATTGGATGCGGAATCCATTCGCGACACCATTACGGCAATTCGTGCAGATGTGGTCATCGATTTGGTCACTCAATATATACCGCCGCAAACCATTGAGGATCAATGGAATATTTCCGGATTGCAACAACAGCTGGAAACAGATTTTGGCTTGAAATTGCCGATTACAAAATGGTTGGAAGACGATACGCAATTACATGAAGAAACATTGCGCGCAAAAATTATTGATGAAGTACAAAAATTCTATGACGCCAAGTGTGAACGCATTGGCGACATAATGTTGGAAATTGAAAAACAAGTGATGTTGCAGGTGATTGATCATAGTTGGAAAGAGCATTTGGCCATTATGGATCATTTGCGGCAGGGGATTAACTTACGCTCTTACGCACAAAAAAATCCCAAGCAGGAATATAAACGTGAATCATTCATTTTGTTTCAGGATTTGTTGACTAACGTAAAACGCGAAACGATTCATTTGCTGGCGCGAGTAGAGCCTATTTCGCGTGAACAAATGGAAGCAATGGAAAATCAACGTCGTGAAGAGCTTGCGAAACAAAAAATGCAATTGCGTCACGACGAGTTAAGTGCGATGGAAGATGAGGAACAGCCCCAATCCCAGTCAAAACCTAAAGCTCAAATAGTTAGATCAGGGCCAAAAGTAGGTCGAAATGACCCATGTCCTTGTGGATCAGGCAAAAAATATAAAAGTTGCCATGGGCAGCTGGAATAATTAATTATTTTCTGAGGAATTTTAAATGGCAGTTGGTGAATATCCTTTCCCAAAAATGCATCCTGTTAAAGGTGTGAAATTAACATCGGTAAGCGCAGGTATTAAAAGAGTCGGCCGAAAAGATGTGGTGTTATTTGCGTTGGCAGAAGGTAGTAGTGTTGCGGGTGTGTTTACACAAAATGCATTTTGCGCAGCACCTGTCATCGTTTGCAAAGAGCATTTGAGTAAAGCGGCTATACGTTATTTGGTGATTAACTCCGGCAACGCCAATGCGTGTACAGGTGAACAGGGAATTGCAGACGCAAAAGCCACCTGTGCTGAAATTGCAAAATTGACTGGTGTAAAAGCGGAGCAGGTGCTTCCTTTTTCAACGGGCGTAATTGGTGAGCCATTGCCTTTGCATAAAATTATTCCCGTGTTGCCTGAAGCAATAAATAACGCTCATGAAAATGGTTGGGATGATGCAGGTACCGGCATCATGACAACTGATACCCGCGCCAAAGGTTTCAGCCAGCAATTTGTTTATCAGGGAAAAACCATAACGGTTAATGGCATTTCAAAAGGTGCCGGTATGATTAAACCCAATATGGCAACCATGTTGGGTTATATCGCGACTGATGCAAAAATTTCGCAAAACATATTGCAACAAATATCGCGCGAAGCTGCTAATAAATCGTTCAATCGCATTACCATTGATGGCGATACATCAACAAATGATTCCTGTATTTTAATTGCGACGGGTCAGGTCGATTTACCGGAAGTCACACAGGCTTCCGGCGAACTCTATGAAAAATTGCGTGAAATTATTATCGCGGCTCATGTTCATTTGGCAAAAGCCATAGTCAGTGATGGTGAAGGTGCGACCAAGTTCGTCACTGTCGCTGTGAAAGGTGGCGGTAATGCCAATGAATGTTTGGCCGTGGGTTATGCAGTTGCACATTCACCTCTCATTAAAACTGCATTATTTGCATCGGATCCTAACTGGGGACGAATTGTGGCAGCAATTGGTTATGCAGGAATTCAAAATCTTGATGTAACAAAAATTCGCGTTCATCTGGATGATGTGTTAATTGTTGAGAAGGGTGGGCGCGCCAAAACCTATACTGAAGAACAAGGTCAGTTGGTGATGAAAAAAGCCGATATTGCGATCAATATTGATTTGGGTCGTGGCACAGCTTCTGAAACTATCTGGACTACTGATCTTTCATACGAATATGTGAAAATTAATGCCGATTATCGATCGTAAAATTTTCAGAAAATGAAAAAATATCTGCATGTTGCTGTAGGTGTAATTGAAAATAAGTTCGGTGAAATATTAATTGCCAAGCGCCCTGATTCTGCACATCAGGGTGGTTTGTGGGAATTTCCTGGCGGCAAAGTAGATGCAGGTGAAACGCTGCAGTCTGCTTTGGTGCGCGAGCTAAAAGAAGAATTGGCAATTGATGTTTTGCAGTCGCAGCCCCTGATTCAAATCCGGCATGATTATCCTGATAAGTCGGTATTGCTGGATGTTCACAAGGTGACAGCCTTTTCGGGTGAAGCAAAAGGTAATGAAGGACAGCCCATATTATGGGTCGATCCTGCTTCACTTTCCCACTACGATTTTCCAGCAGCCAATCAACCTATAATCAATGCTGTACGTTTGCCACAATATTGTTCGATTACAGGTGCCTATTCTTCAATTCAGGATTTTGAAAGAAAATTTTCGAATCTCATCGAACAAAATATCCGGTTAATTCAATTGCGCATCAAGGACTTTGCATACCAACAACATAGTGAGTATTTACATATCGCCCAACAGTTTTCCGCAATGCGCGCTCAGTTGCAAATCAATACATCCGTAGATGAATTTATGAAGCTGAATTTGCAAGCCGGAGTAGGTCTGCATCTTAATGCAAAACAATTGATGCAATATTTCAGTCGTCCGATTGATAAAAATGTGTTGCTGGGCGCTTCATGTCATTCAGTTACTGAATTAAAACAGGCAGAGAAAATTCAAGCGGATTATGTTTTGTTGTCGCCTGTCAATTTCACAAAATCACATCCTGATGCCGAGGTGTTGGGGTGGGAAAAATTTCAGGAGATAATCAGCAATATTAATGTGCCCGTTTATGCGTTGGGTGGTATGCGCGAATCCGATTTAACTTCTGCGATACAATCGGGCGCGCAAGGTATTGCCAGCATTGGCACATGGTGGCCGTAGGTCGGAAGTCGCTGCACTTTTCCAACCTACAGATGTTCGTCTGAATTAATATCCAGATTATCACCTGCGATACGATGATTTTCGCTGGCCCATTCACCTAAATCGATTAGCTTGCATCTCTCGCAACAAAAAGGACGAAACGGAAAATCATCATTCCAGAAAACTGCTTTTTTGCAGGTTGGGCATTCAAGTTTAATGGGGCCGTTATTAATAAGATTGTTGGACACTGTGTGCGATCTCAAAAATTATTCTGTCAGTTCAAGATAGAGTTGATGGCATTTTTCAACTTGTTCGATGAGCTCATCCAGACTGCCGTGATTTTGGATAATGTCATTTGCTCTCGCGCAACGCTCCTGTCGGCTGAGTTGGCTATTCATAATAGATTTAATTAATTCCGGATGATTGTTGTCGCGCTGCATAGCTCGTTGTATTTGCAATTCTTCACTGGTATCGACTACCAAAATTCTATTCACTAATAAATGTTGTTGTGTTTCCAATAATAAGGGTGAAGATAAAATTGCATAACGGCTTGAAGCCAGACTTAATTGCTGTCTGATTTCGGTATTAATAATCGGGTGCAAGAGTTTTTCCAGCCATTCCTTTTCATCAGCGTTGGAAAAAATAATTTCCCGCAATTGTGCCCGTAACAAATTGCCATTGTCATCAACAATGCCGGTGCCGAAATGCTGGATGATTTCCAGCAAACCATGTGTTCCTGGTTGTACAACTTCCCGGGCAACGACATCAGCATCCACAACTGCAATGTTTTTTTCTTCAAATAATCGGCTGACAACCGATTTTCCGCTGCCAATGCCACCGGTTAAACCTACAATAAATTTCGACATATTAATTAATGAGGGAGAAGGATTTTCAAATATTGCTGGTTAATTTTTTCACCAAAGAAAAATGCAATCCAGCCTGCAATAGCAAGATAAGGGCCATAAGGAATGTGATGATTTTTATCTCGATTTTTAATCAGCATCAAGCTGATTCCTACCACTGCACCGACCAGCGATGAGAAGAGTGCTATTTGCAATAACATTTGCCAACCCATCCATGCGCCCAATGCTGCAAATAATTTAAAATCACCCGCGCCCATACCTTCACGGCCACGAATAAGTTTGAATAATTGATTAATTGTCCAGAGTGACATGTAGCCAATAATCGCGCCCCAGAATGCCGAGCCAAATTCAGTAAATAGTCCGTAATAGTTAGCGATTAATCCAATCCAGATTAAAGGCAGGGTAATGACGTCTGGCAGATAATAGGTATCGTAATCAATCAGTGTCAGCGAAATCAGACACCATGTGAATAAAAGTGCGGCGGCACCTTGCCAGCTGGCACCAAAGTGATAAATCGCTACCAGAGACAATACACCTGTCACCAGTTCAACAATCGGGTAACGTTTTGAAATGGATTGTTTGCAACCGGAGCAGCGGCCACGTAAAAACAAATAACTGACAACTGGAATATTTTCGAGCGCGGTAATTTGGTGGCCACAGTGAGGGCAGCGCGAACGCGGTAAAACCAAATTAATTTTTTCTTGCGATGAAGCGGATTTATATTCATCACTTTTTAAAAACGCATCAACCTGTTCCTTGTATTCGGCGTTGATCATTTTCGGTAAACGATGAATAACTACGTTCAAAAAACTGCCTACTAGCAGCCCCAGAATCAAAGCGGAAACCAGGGCCAATAGTGGATAAGTTTGTAATGCTTGTAATAAATCCATTAACCGACAACTTGACCCAGGTTGAAAATTGGTAAGTACATGGCAATCAATAATCCGCCCACCAACACCCCGAGCACAGACATAATCATGGGTTCAAGTAACGAAGTCAGAGTGTCCACCATGTTATCGACGGCTTCCTCATAATAAACTGCCACTTTATCCAGCATCGCATCTAATGAACCTGATTCTTCACCGATAGCGGACATTTGAATCATTAATGACGGAAATATGCCGCGTGCTTTCAATGCAGAGTTGAG
>CAMLRJ010000197.1 GCA_946482345.1 uncultured Cellvibrio sp. | reverse complement strand
AGCGCACGGTCTTTATCAAAAATTCCACGATATTCCTGGAATGTGGTTGAACCCATGCAACGGATTTCGCCTGACGACAGCAAAGGTTTTAATAAATTGGATGCATCCATCACGCCACCGGAAGCAGCGCCAGCACCAATAATGGTATGAATTTCATCGATAAACAAAATCGAATGTTTTTGCTTTTTCAATTCGTGCAAAAGCGCTTTGAATCGTTTTTCAAAATCGCCACGATATTTTGTACCTGCAAGCAATGCGCCCATATCCAGCGAATAAACCACACTGGTCGCAAGACACTCGGGAACATCACCATCCACAATTCGCTTTGCCAAACCTTCTGCTATCGCTGTTTTACCAACGCCTGACTCACCCACCAGCAAGGGGTTGTTTTTGCGGCGACGTGAAAGTATCTGGCAAACCCTCTCCACTTCCAATTCGCGCCCAACCAAAGGATCAATACGACCCTGGATAGCAGCTTCGTTTAAATTGGCTGCAAAGCTATCCAAAGGGTGTTGGCTGGAAGATTCACCGGTGGAGGTTTCTTCATCATGATGATCCTGGGAATGACTGCCGGATTGATCCTGCAGATGATCACTGCCATGACCTGACACTTTCTGAATACCATGACTGATGTAATTCACTACATCAATCCGCGCAATACTTTGTTGCTTCAAGTAGTAAACAGCCTGGCTTTCCTGCTCACTGAAAATAGCTACCAATACATTGGCACCCGTCACTTCTGTTTTTCCGGACGACTGGACATGGAAAACTGCACGTTGCAATACACGTTGGAAACCCAGTGTTGGTTGGGTTTCCCTTTCTGGATCACTTTCTGGAATTAAAGGGGTGGTGGAATCAACGAATTCAATCAAATCTTTTCGAAGATTGACCAGATCAGCGCCGCAAGCACGCAACACACTGGCCGCTGAATCGTTATCGATCAGAGCTAGTAATAGATGTTCGACCGTCATGAATTCATGACGTTTTGATCTCGCTCCTTTGAAGGCAAGGTTCAAGGTGATTTCAAGATCTTTACTCAACATAGTCTCTACCCCTTAATGACAGTTACTACTGATCTGCAATATTCGTGCTTTGGCTCGAATAGATTTGATATGGGGCTAGTTGTCGTCCTCTTCAACCGCCTCTATATCACAAACAAGTGGATGCTCATTATCCTTTGCATATTGATTCACTTGTTCTGCTTTAGTTTCAGCAACATCACGGGAATATATCCCGCACACACCCTTTCCATGTACGTGCACAGTCAACATGACACGTGTTGCTTTATCTCGCGACATGCCAAAAAAAACTTCCAATACTTCTACAACAAACTCCATTGGCGTGTAGTCATCGTTTAGTAGTACAACCTTGTACAAAGGAGGACGTTTTAATCGGGGCTTATCTTCTAGAACCGCTAAGTTCCCATGAGAACCATCGGCAGGATTCTCATTATCTTTACTTAAGGTTAGACGATGCAGATCAATATTGCTCATAGTCACAAGAAAAAATTAAGGGAGACAAAATGCATTCTACATCAAGCGATTTAATTGAGGATATTCTCATTTAGCAGGGAAGTTCACAGGTTTAAGGTCTAACGCTTGACTTTAGTGCAAGAGTTGGATAAAAAAACACCAACTGCATTATTTAAATGCAGTTTCTAATGCTCACCATCGATTCCATGTGAATCACCTCCCGAGCAAATGCAGTACTTGGGAAAACAATAACGAGTGTGCACACACATAATCCTATTACTCTGAAGAGGGAGTCCATCATGCCTACAGGCTCAGTTAAGTGGTTCAACAATGCCAAAGGTTACGGTTTTATAGTTGCTGATGAAGGTAGTGAAGATTTATTTGCTCACTACTCTGCGATCACAATGGACGGATATAAAACATTAAAAGCCGGACAGAAAGTTAATTTTGATATTATTCAAGGCGATAAAGGCCAACATGCAATTAATATCAGGCCTGAAGAAGTGCTGGAAAAATCCAATTTCCAACCTGCTCTAGCTGTATAACCCAAAAACTGCGTGTTTGCTTCCATGGGGATCTTTTGTTCAAATTTGGCGCATGAATATTCAAATAATTATTTAGCTTTTTGATTTCTTCCAATTGATTTATATGGGTCTACACTTGATCTGATTTCCCTCAAAAGGACAATTAGATGAGTAAAGAATCAAATGGCGAAATAACCGATCCACGGACAGTACTGCAGTTACTCAATGCTGTCCCCATGGGGATAATTGTTTGTAACGATCATGGAATAATTCGCTATATCAACAATGAATTAACTAAAATGTTTGGTTATGACGAACAGGAGTTGCTCAATCAATCGGTTGATCTACTCCTGCCAGTCTCTATGTCTTCCGGTCACGCCAAATTAAGACAATCCTATTGGACATCTCCCTCCACACGCTACATGGGTGTCGGACGCGATTTATTTGGCCGACGAAAAAATAATTCCGAATTTCCCATTGAAGTGGGCCTTTCACCACTGGAATCAGGCACAGAAAATCTGGTCATTGCCACCGTTGTGGACATAACCCAACGCAAACAATTGGAGCAGAAATTTTCCAAAGTCATAGACGCATCACCCTTTGGCATAATGCTGGTGGATCAAAAAGGCATAGTCCAACTTGTTAACGACAATCTGATCAAACTCTTTGGTTACAACAAAGAAGAGTTAATTGGTAACTCCATGGATATTTTGTTGCCAGAACGTTATCAGCAAATGCATGAAAAACACCGCAACAGTTATATCAGTGCACCCAGTTTACGGGCGATGGGTGCTGGGCGTGATCTCACCGGACAACACAAAAACGGAACCGAAATTCCGATTGAAATAGGCCTTAATACAGTCAATGTTGATAATCAAATTCTGGTATTGGCTGTTATCAGTGACATCACTGAACGCAAACGACTTGAATTAAGTCTGCGTCAAGCGAATGCCAATATGGAAGAATTCACTTACGTTGCCTCGCATGATTTGAAATCACCTTTGCGTGGAATTGCCGATTTAATTGATTGGATTCAGGAAGATCTGGGTGACAATGTTCAAGAGAGTGTAAAAAATAATATCGACAGGATTAAAGTTCGCATTTCACGCATGGAAAATCTCGTCAGTGATTTATTAATTTACGCACGCGCCGGTGAACGCAGCAAAGAACAACAACGCGTTAATTTTCATGAATTGATTCGGGGAATTATTGAAATGCATCCTATTCCCTCCCACTTTACCATCAATACTGATATCCGATTAGCTGAAATTACAACAGCAAAAACACCCTTGGAAACCGTTATTCGAAATCTGTTCAGCAATGCGCTCAAACATCACGACGGCGAAAATCCACAGATAGGTATCAGTGTAAAAGGTGAAGGCAGTTTTTGCGTAATTGATATCAAAGATAACGGCCCCGGAATTCCTGAATCAGCTCAGGAACGCGTATTTCGTCTGTTTCAAACACTCACCAACAGTGTCAGATCTGGCAGTGGAATTGGATTATCTTTAGCAAAACGTCTTGTCGAAAGCCATGGAGGAAGAATTGAATTAATCGCCAAAGATGGGCAACGCGGCACCACTTTCACTGTTTATTGGCCGCGCTATCCACGAAAAGATATTGTCGAATAATGAGGAAACAAAAAAATGACTATCACGATTTTATTAGTTGAAGACGATGATGTCGCGGCTGAAGCAGTCAGTCGAAATTTAAAAAAAATGTCAATTGACTATCCTATAGTTCACGCTAACGATGGCCAGGAAGCATTGGATATTCTATTAAATAAACATCCTGACAAAAAAATTATCAGGCCTTTTTTGGTTTTGCTCGACCTGAACATGCCCAGAATGAATGGTTTTGAATTTCTGAATATCATTCGAAACGATAAACATCTAAAAGACAGCGTCGTGTTTGTGTTAACCACATCCGATGACGACAAAGACAGATCCCGCGCTTACCATGAATGCATTGCGGGTTACATGGTGAAATCCAGTGTAGGCCCTCAATTTGCAAAACTGGCGGCACTGCTGGAATCCTACAAAATGGCCGTCACCTTACCCAAGTGATCCTATGATAAATTATTCAGGCAGAACAGATGAATCCATAAAAGTACTCGTCATAGATGACGACGATGTTGATCGTGAAAAAATTTTACGTCTGCTTAAAAAAATTCCTTTGGATGTCAATGTAAAAGAAGGTAGCTCTGCCAAAGATGCAAGTAACCTCATCAATCAATTCGAGTTTGATTGCGCAATTCTGGACTATCAATTAAAAGATGCACTGGGATCAGAAATTGTCAGCTTGATGAAACAACGCAACGCGCATCCGGTCGCCATTATTATGGTCAGCAATAATACCGATCAACAACTGGTGGCCAATGTTGTGCGCGATGGTGTTTTCGATTATTTACCCAAACAATATCTGGCAGTAGAAAATTTACATCGATCATTAATCAACGGATTGGAGTGGGCGCATCAGGAACAAATTATTCGCGAAGATTCAGAAAGATTGGAACAACTGAGTCAGGGTTTACCCCATCTTATCTGGAGCTGTGACACCCAGGGCAACTGTGAGTTTTTAAATAAAAAATGGCTGGACTACACAGGCAAACCCATCACGTCACATTTGGGACAAGGCTGGATTGAAGCCATTCATCTTGAAGATCAACCGTTGTTTCTATCCAAATGGATAGAATGTTTGAAATCAAAAATACCTTTTTATGCAAAATCACGCTTACAGAAATCAAGCGGTCAATACGAATGGTTTGATATTCGATCCAATCCACATATTGATAAAAATCAGAGTGTCATTCGTTGGTTATGCTCTGCAACCAATATTCACGAATTGGAAATTATCAACAAAGCATTGGTTGTCAGTGAAAATCAATTTCATGCCTGTTTTGATAACTCACCTATCCCCATGTTATTAATTACTGAAACAGGTACAGTTGTGCAACACAATAGTGCCTTTATCAAATTACTTCGCCATGATCAGGCATCTGAAATTCAGAATATCCAGCAAATATTGGGCGATAATCAATATCTTGATCATCAGGATAAAATCAAAGATTTACAAGTATTACGCCATGCGCATATTGAATATGAAACCACTTATATTGGTGACAATAACCGGGTAATACCCGCTCTTGTTTATGCAGCTGCAATAGAAAGGTTGCAAAATATCAATTTATTCCTGTTGCAAATATTTGATTTAACCGATAACAAAATACGGGAACAGGAATTAATTCGTCTTGCACATTTCGACACTCTCACCAATCTTTTTAACAGAACCCGGTTGTATCAGGAATTGAATGCACTGGTAACGCGCTTCGAACGTCACAAAATTCCGTTTGCCATACTCTTTGGTGATATTGATCACTTCAAGCAAATCAACGATGGTTATGGTCACGATATTGGTGACTATGTACTGAAAATTGTAGCGCGTCGCCTCAAAAAAATTCTACGACAAGATGACATGATTGCCAGATTGGGCGGCGATGAATTTATTATTCTGCTTGATGGCGTTAATCGATACGAAATCGTGGCTTCAATTGCTGAAAAAATTCTGTCGAGTATTGTGAAACCTATCCGCATTCGGGAATCGCAGAAAATTTATATTAACATGAGCCTTGGCATTGGACTCTTTCCATCCGACGGCCAAGACTCGGCGACATTATTGCGCAACGCTGACAGCGCACTTTATGAAGCGAAGAACAATGGTCGCGGCCGCTTCCAACTTTATCGAAAAGAATTAACCGATTTTGTTCACTATCGCCTGCTATTGGATTCTGACTTGCGCAAAGCCATTACAGGATCACAATTTGAACTCTATTTTCAACCGGTGATTAATTTAGCAACCAACAAAATTGCGTCTGCCGAAGCATTAATTCGATGGAACCATCCCAAACGGGGATTGGTTTTGCCTGGCGACTTTATTCCTTTTGCAGAAGAATCGGAATTAATTAATCGCATCGGAAACTGGGTCATTCACGACGCCATCCGATGTCAATCCGATATTGTCAGTGCCGGGTTTAATCTGCCTATTGCCATCAATATTTCCGCAAAACAATTTCAACAGGGTGATATTGTCAATCAGTTTAAAGATGCTTTGAAAGCTTATCCCGTTTCACCTGAACAATTTACTATCGAAATTACTGAACAAACTTTTTTGGAAAGAACCGAGTTCAACCTGCAGCAAGTGAGTCGATTAAAAGAGTACGGATTCAAAATCTCGCTTGATGATTTTGGTGTGGGTTATTCTTCGCTGAGTTACATACTCAGATTTACACCCGATCAACTTAAAATTGACCGATCTTTCATCAGTCAAATTGGTAAAGCAAAGGAACACAACGAAATGGTCATGGCTATTATCGGCCTGAGTAAAATCATCCCCATGAAAATAATTGCAGAAGGCATAGAAACCGATGCCCAAAAATGGTTTTTAATTGAAAACGAATGCGACTATGCTCAAGGATATTTATTTTATAAACCCATGCCGCTATCCCATTTGCTGCAATTACTCATCGCCCAGTCTACGCATTAGGATTTTCTTCAAACTTCCATCGCAATATTTCAATCCAGCGACTAGAATCAGCTCATCCCTTTTCAGGGATGGAAAGTTTTAACCAATCAATAAC
>CAMLRJ010000196.1 GCA_946482345.1 uncultured Cellvibrio sp. | reverse complement strand
AAATCCTGACTCAAATATTTTTCAACTGCCGATGCAGGCTCACGCACCGCAATCATGGCTCCGGCAGGCTGTGATTGCATAGCACGACCGCGAGTCACCACCAATCGCAAACCCGTTGGCAAATCAAAAACACCGGCAACCACTGCTGCTGCCAATTCGCCAATACTGTGACCAATCGCAGCTTGTGGTTGAATGCCCAAATCAATCAAGGTTTGTGATAAAGCATAACCAACAGAGAACAGAACAATTTGTGTGTGCAGTGTGGATTTTAAATCTGCATCACTTGAGAAGAGCAAGGCTTTCAAATCGATTTGATACTCTTGCTGCAAAATTTCGTCAGCCTGATCAATCGCCACACGGAAAGGTTCAACCTCCTGATAGAGTTCAGCGCCCATAGTAACCACCTGGCTGCCTTGCCCGGGAAAAGAAAATGCAATATTTTCTACGTTGGCTATAGATTCTTCATTCGCTGTAACTTGTGAAAGTAAATCCACTAGATTTTTTTGTGGATCAACCGCAACAGCATTTCGATAAGGAAATGCAGCGCGATATCTCGCCAGAAACCCTGCTAAATCTGCTGCATTAAAATTGTGTTTTTGTACGGCATCTTTCAATTGATTGATAGACGCAGCCAATGCAGATGAATTATTTGCACTTAAGCATAGAGGAACCCAGCCCGATGATTGTGATACAACTTCCTCTGTATCGACTCCACGCAAAATAACATGGGCATTGGTACCACCAATACCAAATGAACTTATGCCTGCAATGCGTTTTGCAACAGGTTTATTCCATGACGAAGATTGATTGGCAATCACAAACGGACTTGTTTCCAATGCAAGTGCAGGATTGGGTTTTTCAAAATTCAAACTGGCAGGAATTAAATCATTATCGATTGCCAATGCCGATTTGATCATGCCCACAACACCGGCAGCGGCAGTTAAATGCCCAAAATTACTTTTTACCGAACCTAATTTGCAAGTATGTCGCGCCGCATTCACACCACCAAATGCTGCCGTTAATGCAGCCACTTCAATCGGATCACCAATTGGTGTTGCGGTACCATGCGCCTCAACATAACCCAACTCGTGCGGCTGAATGCCTGCATTTTGTTGCGCAGCCATAATCACATGTTTTTGCCCTTCAACACTGGGGGCAGAAAAACTGGCTTTGTCAGCGCCATCATTATTAATTGCAACACCCATCACTGATGCGTAAATGGCATCACCATCTTGCTGCGCAAAATCCAAACGCTTTAGTACAACAAGGCCCGCGCCATCACTAAACACTGTTCCGGAACTGTCACGATCAAAAGTGCGCGTATGGCCATCGCGAGAATAAATACTGCCTTCCTGATATTCATAAGGCTGCTGCTGTGGAAATGTAAGCGATGCTCCACCTGCAATTGCGATATCACATTGCCCTGAACGAATCGCTTCAACAGCGTGACACACGGCAACCAAAGATGTTGAGCATGCGCTGTGAACAGAAATCGCCGGACCGACCAAATTTAATTTATACGCAATACGTGTTGCACAATAATCTTTTTCATTGGCAATCATGGCTTGAAATGCACCGAAGTCTTCTAACTGATCAGCATTTTTCAGTACATTATTTAAATAGTAAGAATTATTTCCAGTACCACAATAAATCCCTATACGACCAGGGAAATCTTTTGGTGAATAACCCGCATTTTCCAAAGCTTGCCAGGATAACTCCAACAACAACCTTTGTTGTGGATCGATAAAACGCGCTTCGACTGGTGTCATTTCAAAAAACTGTTCATCGAAGCCCAATGGATCTTTTAATATTCCTCGCGCATTTACCCTGTCATTTTTATTAGGTTCGAAGTAATGCACTGATTCGCGCGCATCAATTAAATTCTGCCAGAAATCCTCCAATCTATCCGCACCGGGGACATTCACTGCCATACCGATGATTGCCACTTCTGCATCCACCGATTTTTCATGTGTTTGCGTGGCGCCGGATGTTTGTGTACTGCGAGTCGCATGATCGATAAAACGTTTAATACTACGATGCTGAAATAAGGCATAAGCAGGAACTGATAAATTCAATTCATCATAAAGTGCTGCAGCAATACGATTGGCCGCAAGAGAATCCATTCCCTGTTGAATCAAGTTATCGGAAAGTTGCGCTGAAGGCTGGCGAATTTCACGACGAATAATTGCAAGTATTTGCTGATTGACGGGCAAGTTTTTTTGCACCGATTGTTGGCTACCGGATTCTTTTGCAATCAACTGCTCCAACATGGTTTTACGATCAACTTTTCCTGTTGGAGTTTTTAATAGTGCAGGCAACAAATGATACTCACTTGGCTGCATATAATGCGGCAAATCAATTTCCAGTTTCGCTTTTAGTTGATCCAGCGAAAATTTATCCTGCTGTGCAACCACAAAAGCAACCAGGTGTTTATCACCGCGCAATTCACGAACAGCAACAGCCGCTTCATCCAGTAGATGTGTATCCAATAATTTGGCTTCGACTTCACTTAATTCAACACGATAGCCACTGATTTTCACCTGACTATCGATTCGGCCTTTGTAAATAATATTGCCGTCTTCACGTCGCGATGCAATATCACCGGTTCGGTAAGCCGAGATAGTTTTGCCAGAAATATTCAAATTCACAAAACGTTTTGCAGTTTCATCCTGATTATTAATATAGCCATTCGCTAACACTGGGCCTGCGATAAACAATTCTCCAGCTTCACCGTCGGCAACCGGCTGCAATTGTTCATCCAGCAACAAAATATCAGCTTGATCTATGGCTTTGCCTATCGGAGGAATTGCTTCCCATGCATCGATTTCAGCACCCAAAATATATTCCGTCACTACGTGTGATTCTGACGGCCCATATTGATTACTTAAACGCGCTTGCGGAATTGCTTTAAATGCTTTTTTGAGATCATCACTTACCACCAACTGTTCACCTGCGGTAATGACTTCACGTAATGACTGTGGATACAACTGCAAACGATTTGCCCATTGCAATAGTTGCAACAATGCAATGTAGGGTAAAAAAATTCGCTCGATTTTTTGCTGATCAATAAACGTCAGCAATGCGCGGAAATCCTGTTTGGTTTGATTGTGAATCAGAAATAAACATCCACCTTGTGCAAAGGTTGCAAATATTTCCTGAAATGACACATCAAAACTCAAAGACGAAAACTGCAAAGTACGAAAACATTCATCAGCTGCATAATGTGCATTCTGCCAACGAATTAAATTATTCAGCGTGCCGTGATTCATGCGCACACCTTTGGGTCGTCCCGTCGAACCTGAAGTATAAATAATGTAGGCGTCACTGGCGGGATCTATGACTGGAGACTGAACCGCCTCTGGCGGCTCATTCCAATTAATTAAACGAAGATCCAATCGTTTGGCAGATGGGGAAATAAAATCGTCGTTGTCGCTAATCACTATGCCGGTATTGGCATTGGCAACCATAAAATGTAAACGCTCGGCGGGATAGACGGGATCCAGCGGCAAATAAGCACAGCCTGAACGCAACACTGCAATCATCGATGCTATGGCACGGAAACGGGAGCTGGTATGTATGGCAACCACCCCACCAGCCAATATTCCTTGCTGTCTCAAAGCCGCAACAATAATCGAGGCATGCCGATCCAATTCGGCGTAAGTCACATGCCCTGAGGATGCCTCTGAATTTTCTGAAAACTCACCTGCCAATGCTGGTCGGTTAGGATATTTTTTCAGTGTTAAATCAAAAAGATCCAGAAATGAGGGCGCTGATTGTACATTCGTATCCATAAATCCAGCCCTGAAGCCAACAAACGAAAAGACTTAAATCGTGACAGCGACAATGATTGTCCACACAATTGACCAAAAAACAACCCTGCAAAAATACACTCTTATGATCACGAAATAAATAGTTATTAACAGTGTTTTTCTTAGTGTCGGATTGGTTTACACAGGCTAATCAATCCTTATTTATCATTCAGTTAAGTTCATTAATGCACAATTATCAATTCAACACTTTTGACCAATAACCCACATCCAACCATCGATTAAATTTAAATCCCACCTCTTTAAAATAAGCTGTTTGAATAAAACCAAATTTTTCATGCAAGCCAACACTGGCATCATTAGGAATAGCAATACACGCCAACAACATGTGAAAGTTTTTTAAATTCAATTGTGTCAATAATTCAGCATAAAGTTGTTGCCCGATTTTTTTGCCCAGATGATTCGGATCCAGATAAATAGTCACCTCTGCTGTGTATCGATAAGCAGATCGGTCTTTCCATTTGCTTGCATAGGCATAGCCGACAATAGTGCCTGCGTCTTCACATACCAGAAAGGGAAAAAGAGTCTTAATATTTTTAATTCGCACCAACATTTCTGTCGGATTAATTTCCACTTCTTCAAAAGTAATCGTCGTGTTTTTTATATAGTGATTGTAAATTTGGACAATTGAATGTATATCGGCATCACCAAAATCTCGAATTATCATGTAATCCCCCGATCAAATTAGCCCTTAAAAAATCTCAAAAAAAAACGCCAAACTTTTGGTTTGGCGTTTTTTGAATTTCAATCAGTGAGCTTATTCAGCATCAACCGCAACAGCATCTACTGGACGATCAACCAATTCAACATAAGCCATTGGCGCTTTATCGCCAGCACGGAAGCCGCATTTCAGAATGCGAACATATCCACCTGGACGCGCTTGGTAACGTTGACCTAACTGGCTAAACAATTTACCGACAGCTTCTTTACTGCGCAGACGAGCAAAAGCTAAACGACGATTAGCAACAGAATCTACTTTAGCCAAAGTGATCAGCGGCTCGATTACGCGGCGCAATTCTTTTGCTTTTGGTAAAGTGGTTTTAATTAATTCGTGCTCAACCAATGAAGCCGACATATTGCGGAACATGGCTTTACGATGGGATGCATTACGGCCGAGTTGACGACCAGTTAAACGATGGCGCATTTCAAATTACCTTCAAATATGGATTGTTTACACAATCTCGTTAACCGCTCGCACCGAAGTGAGTTACGAGCGAACTAATAAAAAAGGCCGTTTTTAATCTTTCGATTAAAAACGGCCTTGATTGGTTTAGTCGTTCTTCAGGCTGGCAGGTGGCCAGTTTTCCAAACGCATACCGAGAGATAATCCGCGTGAAGCCAGAACATCTTTAATTTCGGTTAATGATTTTTTACCAAGATTTGGCGTTTTCAACAATTCAACTTCTGTGCGCTGAATCAAATCACCAATGTAGTAAATGTTTTCCGCTTTCAAACAGTTGGCAGAACGAACCGTCAATTCCAAATCGTCTACTGGACGCAACAGAATTGGATCGATTGTCTCTTCTTTCTGCTCCGGAGCAGATTGTTTTTCGCCTTCCAAATCCACAAATACTGCAAGCTGTTGTTGCAGGATAGTAGCAGCTCGACGAATAGCCTCTTCAGGATCAATGGTGCCGTTGGTTTCCAATTCCAACACTAGCTTATCCAAGTCTGTACGTTGTTCAACACGTGCACTTTCTACAGAGTAAGCCAGACGTTTTACCGGGCTGAAAGAGGCATCCAACTGCAAGCGACCAATAGCACGACTTTCATCATCATCACGACGACGACTATCAGCGGGCTGATAACCACGACCACGGGCAATGGTTAAACGCATCTTCAATTCGGTATTACCGGTAATAGTAGCAATCACGTGATCAGGATTTTTGATCTCGATATCATGATCAACCTGAATATCACCCGCAGTAACAACACCGGGGCCTTTCTTGCTCAAGGTCAATATAGCGTTGTCTTTACCGTGCATAACAACAGCAACGCCTTTGAGGTTGAGAAGAATCTCGATTACGTCTTCACGAACACCTTCGATAGCACTGTACTCGTGCAACACACCGTCAATTTCTACCTCAACAATGGCGCAACCAGCCATTGATGACAATAAAATCCGACGCAATGCATTACCAAGTGTATGCCCAAATCCACGCTCCAAAGGCTCCAATACAACGCGAGCACGCGTTAAACCAGTTTCGGTAACATCGATATGACGAGGAGTCAAAAATTCGTTTACTGCAGTCTGCATAGCCACACCTTTTAGTTAGATTTACCTTACTTGGAGTAAAGTTCTACGATGAGGTTTTCGTTGATGTCAGCGGATAAGTCGCTGCGATCCGGAACACGCTTGAACACGCCTTCCTTTTTATCGCTGTTCACATCCAACCACTCAACATTACTACGCTGGCCAGCCAGATTCAGTGCACTTTGAATGCGCAATTGGCTCTTGGCTTTTTCACGCACAGCTACCACATCACCAGCAGCTACCTGAAATGACGGAATATTAACTGTCTTACCGTTAACACTGATCGCCTTGTGCGATACCAGCTGACGCGACTCGGCGCGAGTGGCACCAAAGCCCATACGGTAAACCACGTTATCCAGACGGCACTCCAACAGTTTCAACAGGTTCTCACCACTCGCACCTTTGCGGCGAGCAGCTTCTTTGTAGTAACCGCGGAATTGCTTCTCAAGAATGCCGTAAATACGACGCACTTTTTGTTTTTCACGCAACTGCACACCGTAGTCAGATAACCGTCCACGACGCTGACCATGTTGGCCAGGTGCAGTTTCAATTTTACATTTTGAGTCTAACGCACGCGCACCACTCTTCAGAA
>CAMLRJ010000195.1 GCA_946482345.1 uncultured Cellvibrio sp. | reverse complement strand
TTGCGGATCTTATTGTGCATCCGATATTGATCTCACAGAAAGATTAAAAACTTTCGCAGGACAAGGTTGGCAAACAGTGACTGTACCACTGAGCTGTTATCCGAAGTCAGGTGAAAATTTTGGAATTGAACAACCACCAACTGAATTCTGGACACAAGTGTTGCAACCTTTCTCATTAATTACTGAAGGCACGTTGGATGTAACTTTTGCTAATGTGAGTTTGGTGAAAGGTGCGGGGAAAGAGGTGAAGTGTTTGTAAAAACACCCTCTCCCATCAGGGAGAGTGTTTACCTCCCCCTTTGAAAAAGGGGGATTGAGGGGGATTTAAAATCCAGGGTCGTTATAAATTTTTAGATTTTTAAATCCCCCCTAGCCCCCCTTTTTCAAAGTGGGGAACGACTCCCAAATTAAATAATGTCTTATTAAAAACGACTGGCCAATCTCTCTTCTCCCGGAAGAGGGCTAGGTGAGGGAAAAATGCCAAGCCTAAACAAACAAATATTCATCGCCGCTATACTCGGCGTTTTAATCGGTGCAGGCATTGCCCAACTCGCTGCTGATTCTGCAACCAGAACTTACACACTTTACATCGCCAGTCTCGTCGGTACATTTTTTATTGATCTTTTAAAAATGGTGCTGGTGCCTTTGGTATTTACATCCATTTTTATCGGTGTTGCGCGACTGCAACAACATCAGCAAGCCAGTCTGGTTTGGAAAGTCACCTTGATTTTCTTTTTATGCTCGATGGGATTGGCAATGTTGGTTGCCTTAATCGCAACCAATTGGTTTAAACCCGGCGCTGATTTGGAAATGAATTTATTTACTGATGCAATGGAAAATTTTTCAGCGCAGTCATTATCAGCAGACCAATTCTTCGCGCAATTTTTACATTCATTATTTCAAAATCCTTTTGCAGCTTTGGCATCCGGCAGTATTTTCCCGATTATTATTTTTGCACTGATCCTGGGCGTAGCCGTTATCAAAAGTGGCAACCAAAATTCACGCTTTATGGAAATCATGGAAGAATTATTTGATTTGATTATGCGTATAGTCGGCTGGATTATGTATTTAGCACCACTCGGCATAGCTGCACTACTTTGCAAATTAGTCGCCACGCAAGATTCACAACTGATCGGCACTTTGGGTTCATTTATTATTTTAATTTTTGCCACCACACTATTTCACGCAGTGGTAGTCCTACCCTTAATTCTTTACCTCTTCACCAAAAAATCCCCGCTCTGGTTTTGGCGCGGCGCACGTGAAGCCTTAATTACGGCTTTCGCCACCAGCTCCAGCTCGGCAACTTTACCCGTCACATTGAATTGCGTTGAAAATAAATTAGGTGTCAGCAAACCCATCGCCGGTTTTGTAGTTCCACTCGGCGCCACCATTAATATGGACGGCACCGCACTTTACGAAGCATCAGCCGCACTATTCGTCGCCAACCTCGCCGGAATCGACTTAACTTTTGCCCAACAACTTATTATTTTCTGCACCGCCATGATCGCCGCCATGGGCGCCCCCGGAATCCCCAGCGCAGGCATGGTCACCATGATTATGGTTCTGGAATCCGTGGGATTACCCATAGAGGCCATCGCCATTTTATTACCCATAGATAGATTGCTTGATACGATTCGCACAGCAGTGAATGTGCAGGGGGATATGATTGGGAGTTTGGTGGTGGAGAGTTGGGTGGAGAGGAAAAATAGTCAATCATTATAAGATTTCTACGATTGTGAAGCCCTTAGAAACGCTCTATTCTTTGAGTAACCAATTATCGAGGTATTCTATGGTTACCCAATACGAAGAAAATGAACTCAGTAAAATGCTGGATGTGATGGCAGACCATCTTCTGGCAAGAAGAGAAATTGAATTTTCAGACTGCGTGTTGGAATGGTACAGAAACGGTTTTAAGTGTTATCTCGTTCCCATGCCAAACGATAAAGATGAAACTCGCCTTGCAGTAAAAGCTAGCATTATTGATCGACTGGTTGAAGTGTTAAATGCACCACCACATTCTGATAATCAGAAAGCTCCAGACTGGTGTAGCAAAATTAAAGCTCTCAACAAACCTATTCGATTGCAAAGTGATCGCTTGCTAGAAGGGGAGTATTACTGCCCTGCATTTGCAAAACGTAATCTTCAGGTAGTTAATAACTTCATGTATTTCATTTAAGTGAAAATATGACTAAAAAACACTACGACATAGGTTCTGGAAAACTTTCAAAAACAGTTATTGAAACTGCCCTCAAAAGACTCGGTGATTTGCTTCAAGAAAAAGGCAAGAGCATAGAACTTGTTGCTGCAGGCGGAGTAATTAGTGTTCTGCATTTTGGAAGCAGGCAAATGACACGCGATATTGATGTAATCATTCCTGAAAAAGACAAGGCGTTACTATCAGAACTTATAAACCAAGTTGCCGCAGAACAAAATTTACCTGACGGAAAACATGCATGGCTTAATGATGGCGTTTCATTTTTTGGATTACAAACTAAAAGTGCAAACTTGCTTTTCAGGCATAGCCACCTTTGTGTTTTCAGCGCCAGCTGGTATGAGCTGCTTGGAATGAAACTAAGTGGCGCATGGCGACGAGATACGGATTTCAATGATGCAGTGCATATTCTTCGCGAGATAGGAAATAGTGACAAAGCAAAAACACTAACCGAATCGATGAAATATAGAAATTTCTCACCATTTGTTGATGATGCAACATATACAAATAGATTCAATAAAACATGGCACGATGCATTTGAAGAAGACCAAAATTAATAATTATTGAGTAAATCACCAACTCTTATAAGGCAAAAACTTCCCATTTAAATTAATAATCACCCTATCGCCTTTTGGATTTTCTTCCTTGCCTATTTCCATGGTGAAATCAATCGCGCTCATGATGCCATCGCCGAATTTTTCGTGAATAATTTCTTTAATTGTTGGGCCGTAAACGCCGATCATTTCGTAAAGTCTATAAATCAGTGGATCTTGTGGAATTGCGTGTTCCCAGGTTTTGGTGGGGCATTGCATTAATGCAGCTTTGGCGGATTCGGGTAGATTAAATACTTTGCACAAGGCTTCAGCTTTATCGGCTGGCGCGCTATTCATGCCTAAACAAACCGATGTAGTCCAAACCGGCGACATGCCAATACTGCTGGCTATGCCTTCCCAGGTTAAATTCATTTTTTGTTTGGCGATGATAATAGCTTCAACAAGTTCTTCTTTTTTCATGGCGGGGATTACCAGTGTGCATGTTTAATATGCCATGCACCAAGGCATAGCGAAATTTCGATAAAAAAACTAAAAAAATTATCTTGATTTCGCTGTTGCGAATCCTGTGCCAGAAAAGCCTTACCGCCTAAATTATTTCTCAAATGGAATAATTTTTACTGTTTCGATCTGGTTTTTTTCTGCTTCAGTTTGGTTAACGCGAGTTTCCAATTCTTTTGCGGAAGATTTGAAACGCATTTCGTCTTTGTAACCACAGGCAACACATTCACGAAAATCTTTTCCATCTTCGTTATACACAACCAATTTATCCATTTCTGAACAACGTGGGCAGACTGCGCCTGCAACGAAACGACGTTTTTGACTAAATGACATAATGATCTCCGTAACAGTGGCTCCACCTATTCGCCTTGGGCGGGCACAGGGGCCCGCCCCTACGAGTGTTGGTTTTTATAGCATCACGCATTTTCGACAATTCCTGAGTGACGCAAAAGCGCATCAATTTTAGGCTCGCGACCACGAAAATTTTTGAACAGTTCCATCGGTGCTTTGCTACCGCCTTGTTGCAAAATTTCGGTCAGAAAACTATTGCCGGTTTCAGAATTAAAAATGCCTTCTTCTTCAAATCGTGAATAAGCATCGGCAGACAGCACTTCTGCCCATTTATAACTGTAATAACCTGCAGCATAACCGCCAGCAAAAATATGACTAAAACTATTTTCAAATCGATTGCAGGCTGGTGGTTTGATAACCGCGATTTGATCACGCACCTGATTCAATAATTGATGCGCACTCAATGGAGAATCAGGGTTATATTCTGCGTGCAATCGAAAATCGAAAATCGAAAATTCCAATTGCCGGATCATTTGCAAGCCGGATTGAAAGTTTTTTGCTGCCAGCATTTTGTTCAGCAATTTTTTTGGCAGCGGCTCACCTGTTTCAAAATGCCCGGAGATGAGAGGAATGGCATCCGCCTCCCAACACCAGTTTTCCATAAATTGACTGGGCAACTCAACCGCATCCCAGGCAACGCCATTAATACCACTCACCGCCGCAACATCAATTTGCGTCAACATATGATGCAAGCCATGACCAAACTCATGAAATAAAGTCGTGACTTCATCATGCGTCAACAATGAAGGCTTGTCGCCAACAGGTGGCGTAAAGTTGCAAGTTAAAAAAGCGACGGGTAATTGCACACCTTGAGCTGTTTTGCGACGCACACGACAATCAGCCATCCATGCACCGCCCTTTTTATTTTCCCGCGAAAACATATCCAGATAAAAATAAGCAACAACCTGATCATTTTTTTTGATTTGATAAAAACGCACATCTGGATGGTAAGTGTCAAAGTCTTTCAATTGTTCGATTTGAATTGAAAACAGTTTTTGTACAATACTGAACATGCCCGCAATAACTTTTTCCGCAGGGAAATAGACTCGCAACATTTCCTGCGAAATATCATATTTTGCAATGCGTAATTTTTCACTGTAATAGGTGACATCCCAAGCTTGTAAATCAACACACCCAGACGATTTTGCAAAAGCCACCAACTCTGCAAAATCTTTTTCTGCATAAGGTTTGGATTGGATTGCCATTTGATTTAAAAAGGTCATCACTTGTTCAGGTGATTCAGCCATTTTGCTGGCCAATGATTTCTCTGCATAATGATTAAATCCCAACAATCTGGCTTTTTCATGACGTAACGCCAGTGTTTCAGCAATAATGTCAGTGTTATCCCACTCCGCCGCTGAGCTTCCGTCAAATTTTTTACCTTCTGCTGAAGCACGGGTTACATAAGCACGATAAATTTCTTCACGCAATTGACGATCATCTGCATACATCATGACTGCGTAGTAGGAAGGAAAATCCAGCGTTAACACATAACCCGGCAGATTTTTTTGTGTAGCCGCTTGTGCTGCCTGAGCAAGTGCAGAATCAGGCAAACCTGAAAGTTTTTCGACTTGTGTGATGTGCTTGTACCAAGCTTGAGTGGCATCCAACACATTATTGGAAAATTTTGTGGCCAACTCTGAAAGACGCTGTTTGATTTGTGCAAAACGCTGTTTATCTTTTTCAGCCAGGGCAACACCGCCCAAGCGAAAATCACGCAAAGCATTTTTAACTGCTTGCTGTTGTGCAAGACCAAGGTTTGCAAATTGATCACTATCCGCTAATTGTTGATAGGCTTTATAAAGCGGTTGGTTTTGACTGAATTCTGTTGAATATTCTGTGAGTAAAGACAAACAACTGGCATATGCTTTTCTGAGTTCATCATTGTCAGCAACTGAATGTAAATGGCTAATGGGCGCCCAGGCTGCGTCCAATTTATCGCCCTGATCTTCCAAAGGCTGCACTAATGTTTCCCAATTGATGGTTTTCAATTCAGGGACCAGTGAATGCAATTGCTGCCGTCCCTGACTGATTAATTGTTGAATAGCCGGTTCAATATGACTGACCTGAATTTTGGAAAAAGGCGGTAAAAAATAATTTTGCAATAAAGGATTCAACATTAAACACCTCTGGAGGATTTTGGAGTCATCTACATCTTTAATTTGTTTCGCGTATGATATACCGAAAATTCCCCATGATCCTGATGAGAAAAATTTATGCCTTCTATTAGAAATTACCAAAACAAAAAACCGAAACTGGACTCAAGTGTTTTTGTTGATGAATCGGCGGTTATTATTGGTGATGTTGAAATAGGTTCGGACTCTTCGGTATGGCCATGTACTGTAATACGGGGTGACATGCATTTTATTCGTATTGGTGCACGCACCAGTATTCAGGACGGGTCGGTATTACACATCACCCATGCCAGTGATTACAACCCCGCCGGGCATCCACTGGTGATTGGTGATGAAGTCACCGTTGGTCATTCAGTCTGTTTGCATGGATGCACACTGGGAAATCGCATTTTGGTTGGCATAGGCTCAACCATTCTTGATGGCGCAGTCGTTGAAGATGAAGTGGTTATTGGTGCAGGCTCACTGGTCCCCCCCGGCAAACGTCTGGAATCGGGATTTTTATATATGGGTTCACCCGTCAAACAAGTTCGCCCGCTCAAACAAACTGAAAAAGAATTTTTCAGTTATTCCGCCAATAACTATGTGAAATTGAAAAACACTTATCTCATTGAAAATTAATCTATGCCTCATCAATACCGTATAGATGCGCTGCCTGCTTTCCAGAATAATTATTTATGGTTATTGCAGGATAACGCCCATGCAATCCTGATTGATCCGGGCGATGCCGATGTGTGTATTCGCGCACTGGAAAAATATCAGCTGCAATTGGATGGCGTGTTGATTACCCACCACCACAATGATCATATTGGTGGCCTTGCCGACATCCGCAAGCGATTTAATTGCCCTATTTATGGCCCCGAAGATCCACGCATAGAATTTATCACTCACGTATTAACCGAAGGCGATCAGGTTGAATGGCGGTCGTTCAGGTTTGATGTCTGGCATACACC
>CAMLRJ010000194.1 GCA_946482345.1 uncultured Cellvibrio sp. | reverse complement strand
CACCAAAATATCGGCTCAACAAAGAACTTATCGCCCAACCTATTAGAGCAATAAAAGTAATCACAATTGTCAACGGAACACCATTAAGACCTAGCTTCATCAGCAATCCGGATACAGATTCAGCAAAACCACCATCAGCTTGCGCATTCAAACTCATATGCCCATCAGGTTCGGGCACATCAATATCCAACACATCCAGATCAACAAAGCCCAACATAGCAGTAATCCAATAGATAACCGATACCAGCAAAAAAACAGTAAATATGGCTGTGGGAAAACTTGAACTAATAAGGAGTAATTCACTCATAGGCCTATCCTTTCTTCATTTAAAAATAATCGCACCTGCAATTCCAACTGCAATTAATAACAATGGTGGCCTTAACTTTTCTTCGTAAATTGCAAAAATAATTTGTGAAATAGGCACAAACAAAAAATTGCAAATCAAACACAACAAAGAAACGTTAAAGCCACGTATTAAAGACCAGACCCAACCTATGACGAATATCAAACCAAACACACTATCCATTGGTTGAACCAGAATCCGCCGGAGTCTGTTGACTCTTTTTAATTCTTTCCAACACAGCATTGGCTGATGCGCCCGATGTTGCAATACCGGCTGCTTCCAATTTTGATCGCAATGAATCATCACTGGTGGCGGCGGCCATTTCACCCGCTGCTTTTATTTGCGCATCTTTCAAGGCTTGACGCTCTTTAATACGCTCAAGTGATTCCATTGCCGTGCTCATTTTGGAATTGGAACCGCTGTGCCTTTCAGCAACCGCTGATTGTGCTTTTTGCACTTGTTCAGTGGCCTTAATCGTATCAACTTGTTGCTTCAAACGCTTGAGATTTTTTTCTGCCAGGCTAATTGCAGCGCGCAACTTTTCAACACTTTGCGCATAATTAGTCGCCGATTCTTTTTCCATAGTCAAACTATTTTCAAGTTCGGCTATTCTTTCAGCAACTTCCATCGCCAATTTCTCGTCTGCTTTTTCAAGCGCTTTAACAACATAAGTTTCATGTTCGGAAATTGATTTTTGTAACTGGCTGGATTTTTCTTCAGCCAATTTTTGACGCGCCATAATTTCCGCAAGACTATCTTTGGATCGTTTCAATTCTTCAGCAGCGTCTCGCACTTCCTGATCAAGGATGCGCAATGCCTGACTGTCCACAATTGCTTCACCGGCTTCGTTTACACCACCACGCAAAGCCGTGATCATTTTCGCCCAGATATTCATAGCAATTTACCTCTCACCATTTAGTTAATTAAAAATTCACTGTAAGCCTGAGTAGCCTGGATAACATTGGATGCCAGAATTTCAATTTCAAAAATCACATCCTGCACACCGGAAGCCGAACTCAACGCACCGTACATTTGATAACAATCATCGCCATCGATTCTGTCCAGGCTGATATTGGACAGCGGAAAATATTTGTGTGTACGCAACACCGTTTCATTGAAGATGGCCACATCTTTGACATCCGACGCCGACCACAACATGCCCTCAACCAAAATTTGCTCGCCGGATACTGTTAGAAATAATGGCAAATCACCATATTCATTCATCACCAGATGCACTACAGGCTCAACCCCATCAATCAATTCAATTTCAGCGCGACCTGACGCAAACAATTCTGCTTTTGCCAATGCATCGTGCAGGCTCTGCGTAGTCCAACGATTAACAATGTCACTCATTCGATCTTCTCCTTTGGTTGATAAAGACAGTTCAGAAACACGCTGTTTGGCAGAAACCCTTAACTCCATTTCCAACAATGACAGGCGGCGCGCATTCTCGGGGAGAATCCACACCTCTTTTTTAACCAACCCCTGCTCACGTAGCCGGTTGCGGTATTCACGCTGGTAATGTGCTGATGATTTTTTCTGCATGTGGCGAACATTAATTTATTACATGTGATATCTCAATGCTTACATGTAATATTTTTTATGTTCGCCAAAAAAGGCAAGACACTGATTTTTATAGAAGAAATTTAATTAGCCTGCTTTTTAATAGCCAACACCGAACGTTTTTCCAAACAGGAATAGCAAAAAAATCTAAGCCTCACTTTTGGACGGACCTCACCCCGATCATCAACGTGCGCTTTCACAGCCAGATGCTATAACTAATTCAGCAACGCCATAAAAAACATTAATAACCTGCACATTATCTGAGCCACTCATGAGACGATTTTTTTTCACCCTTCCAAAATCCCTGTGTTGGCAATGGTTTGGCATCTGGATTATGTTGCCCGTCTGCTTGAGTATTTGCCTGAACACACATGCAGAAACATCGGAGAATACAGAGCTTTACCCTAAAAAAATGTATTTCCGCAACATAATGCAAAATCAGGATATTGCATTGGGAGAGGTCGAATCCATCACCCAGGATTATGAAGGCTTCATGTGGCTGGGGGGACGCAATGCTCTTTTACGTTACGACGGTTACGAGTTCCTGAACGTTCCCGTCGTTAATTTTAATAACTCAACACAGAATGCATCAGTAAACCAGGTAGTGGAGATTTTTGAGGATAGCCGCCAAAACCTCTGGGTCGCCACCCGCAATGGTCTTTTTCTCTACGACCGAGCACATGAAGTATTGCGTCAACCGCGAAACCCACAAGGAGATATTCAGTTTTGGGGGGCTGTTTTTGCTCTTGGAGAAAGTCCCGACGGAAAACTGTTGATGGGAACCGCAGCAGGTCTTTTTATCGTCGATACCAATAGTCTTGAACAACAAACCCTGTTCCCCGGCAAACTGGTGTACGAAATATTGATAGACAAAAACAGTGTTTGGCTCGGCATGGCAGAAGGCATAGTGCAACTGGATTGGACCAGCCAACAACACACACTGTTCGTGCCCAACCCTGCCAATCCGGAATCCACTGCAGACAACACCATTTGGGGATTGGCTGTCGATAACGACCACAATATCTGGGCAGGCAGCGACAATGGTGTTTACCGTTTGCACCCGGCCACCGGTGTTATTACCCATTACACGCATGATCCAAATGACATCTACAGCATCGCCGAAAAAATTTGTCGCAAATTATTGGTCGATAAAAAAGGACGCGTTTGGTCAGCAAGTGATGGAGGGGGAATAAGTCTGTATGACCAACCCAATAATCGTTTTATTCGCTTCTCGCATCAGGGCGGTACACCTGGCCACCTGAGCAGCAATTCTGTGCGCAGTATTTATGAAGATAAGATCGGCGATCTGTGGGTTGGCACCTATCCTTCTGGCGTGAACGTTTACGACCAATCAACAGCGGCGATTACCGCCTACAAAAAAGGCGTGTTTCTCAATCAGGGATTACTGGACAACAATGTTGAAGCCATCGAAGAAGACAGCAATGGAAATCTTTGGATAGGCGCAGGAGGCATTAGTTATCTGGATCGCCAAACAGAAATATTCCGTCATTATCAACACAATATTGGCCAGGATTCCCGCGCAGATTCAGGCTCGGTATTAAATGGTTTGGTCGATTCAGATGGTGAAATTCGCTTCGGCTCCTGGGCACACGGCATTCAGTTATACGACAAGGAAAAAGATCGTTTTAATGAAATACCTGCAGATCCAACCCAGGTTAAACGCGGGCAGAAATCCGGCACCAAACTGAATGACAAGATGGTATGGAGCGTTTACGAGGATCGCCAGAAAAATATCTGGATAACAACACATTTCAATGGCCTGACCAAATTCGATAAAAAAACCGGCATCTACACCTTTTATCCTCATGACAATACCGACCCTACCACCATATCCAGCGCACTGGCCTGGACTTCTTTCGAAGATTCCAAAGGACGTTTTTGGGTAGGTACGGCTTATGGACTCAATTTGATGGACAGGGAAAAAGGAACCTTCAAGCAATATTTACCCAATGCCGACACTCCGAACGGGCTGGCAGATGGCTCAGTACTTTCAATGGCCGAAGATCCCACAGGCCGGGTATGGTTTGGTACTGATGCAGGACTGCACCTCTATCACCCTGAAACAGACAACTTTACTGTTTATGGCCATAAAAACGGATTTGTTGATCAAGGTATAAGAGCGATTGTGCCCGACCAATCGGGCAACTTGTGGCTGGGCACCAATAACGGAATAACCATGTTTAACCCCGATACCGGGCTGGTAAAAAATTACATGCGTCACAACGGAGAATTGATTGGCGGTATCACCACGGGTTCCGGAATTGCCATGCGCACAGGCGAAATTGCTTTTGGCAGCCGCAATGGACTTTTTATTTTCAACACAACCAAGCTGCTGGTTAATGAAACAGCGCCCCCGGTGGTATTTACCGATTTCAGAATTTTCACTCAAAAAGTTGCGATTGGCGGCCCCGACAACCTGCTCAGCGCAGCCATCAATAAAACGAGTCAAATCACATTGGATTACACCAAATCCATGATCTCTTTCAGTTTTGCTGCACTGAATTATCGCGATTCTGAAAAAAACCAGTACGCCTATATGCTTGAAGGGTTCGATGATAAATGGCGCGAAGTGGGCAATCAGCGCTCGGCGCTCTACACCAATCTGCCCGCCGGAAAATATCAATTTCATGTCAAAGCCAGCAACAATGATGGCGTATGGAATGCTGATGGTCGCAGTATTGAATTGATCGTATTACCGCCTCCCTGGAAAACCTGGTGGGCTTACAGTTTCTATTTTTTAATTGTTGTTGCACTGTTGTTGTATTTTGCTTACACGCAACACAAAAAAGTACTCGACGAGAGAAAAACCAGCCACGAGCTTGAATTAAAAGTCGCCGAGCGCACAGCCGAATTGCAAATTAAAAATGGAGAACTGGAAAATGCTTACGCACAATTGGAAGCTATCAGCTTGTCCGACCCCCTGACTGGATTAAACAATCGTCGCTATTTGCAAAAATTAATTCCCATGGACATTGCAAAAGTCCAACGTGAATACAACCATAAAATTTTTAATCGCCCCGAGAAAAAACCGTCACTGGATTTAACCTTTTTCATTCTCGATGTAGATTATTTCAAATCAGTTAACGATGTATATGGGCACAATGCTGGCGACCAGTTGCTGATTCAATTATCGGACCTGCTCACCAAAATCTGCCGCGAATCCGATTGTGTCGTGCGCTGGGGCGGAGAAGAATTTTTAATTGTCAGCCGCTTCGCTGATCGGGATGAAGCGCCCTTGATGTCAGAGCGCATTCGCAAAAGCATAGAGAAACATGATTTTGAATTACCCAACGGCGGCACGCTGAAAAAAACCTGCTCCATTGGATTTGCCTGCTATCCATTCCTGCGCGATCAACCTTTGGCACTCTCATGGGAACAAGTGATTGATATAGCAGATCGCGCCTTATATGCCGCCAAAAAATCCGGACGCAACCGTTGCATCGGCATTACTGCCAATCAAATCACTGACGGTGATGTTTTGTATCAACGTATTTGTAGCGACATACAACTTATGATCGACAACAAAGAACTCACTGTAATCAGTAACACAGACGATAAAATAATATGGGAATGATGCGTCACTTTTTATTATGCAATTCCCAGGTTTCCAATTTCTTCTTTGTGCTCTTGCGAAGAAGAACATAAGTAGCACCGACCCATCCATGTTGTTTTTGTGCAGAATGAAACGCCAAGACTTCCTGAAATTGAGGCAACCAATGAGCAATACAACTTTTTAATTGCGCAGGCTGGTCTCGCCCTTCACCTTTTCCGTGTGTAATCAGCGCACAACGAATGTCATGCGTCATGCAATCTTTAATAAATTGAAATACCGCCTGACGCGCCTGATCCACTGTCATGTGATGCAAATCCAAACGTGCATCAATAGTATATTTGCCCAAACGTAAATTACGATAAACACCGGTTTGTACACCATCACGCTTAAATTCAATAATGGCTAATGGTTCAACGGGTTCAATATATTCGCCCGACAAAAAGTTTTTATCTTTCGCCAGCTCAGCAGTGGCAGCTTTACGTCGGGTTGCAATATTAATTTTATCGTCATACACAGTCGTCAAAGTGACTTTCTCTTCCACTTTGATGGGTTTGACATCTTTCATTTGTTGAAAGAATAGACTGTTATCATCTTTTGAGTCAGACATAAATGAATCACAATAGAAATCAGATTAATAGAAATCATAACCCAATATTCCGGATTGAGGCTATTACTTCGAACAATATGCAATGAGTTTTTGATAGTGCCAATCGGCTATTTCTGCCAAACTATCCGTTTCGGAAAATCCCATATACAGAAATAAGGACTTATTACTTTTTAATGACACAAGTCGATCAGTCTTGCTGAAAAAATAATCACGATTCATTTGCCAAATACGAATCGAAAAATCCAAAGCATTTTGCAAGGAACAACGTACCGCTGGATTAACGTAAGGAAAAACATAAGGCGCCCGACTAATTTCACCATTGGGCAATTGCACCACCAAGCCTGCGTCCGGCGTATCCAAAAAGAAATCTCTTGCATCAAGAATTTCATTGCCGGTTGATTGCAATAATGTTTGCACCCGGTCTATTCGAACATTGTTAGCTGCCAATAATTCAATAATAAACTCAATCGTTTTTCCGGAAAAAATGTCAGTATCTTGCAGCTTGTAAAGCCCAGCCGGGATTAAATTGATTTGTTGATCAATACTTACAGTACCAGGCCTTGGCGAAAATCCTTTAAAACTTATACCCCCCAGATCAAACAAACGCGAAATTGACAACTGGTATTCTGCATC
>CAMLRJ010000193.1 GCA_946482345.1 uncultured Cellvibrio sp. | reverse complement strand
TCGGGACAACAAAAATTAAAAGAAGAATACGGTCAACGTTATTTGATATTGCAACAAGGTTATCGTTATGAAGGCCGTCCTGGAACCAGTGATTTTAAAATTACCGGGTTCAGCGAGTGGGGGCGATATCTGCCTCCGGCGGCTAGCATCGCTGATCTGGATTTTGAATCCGATGCAAAATCCACCAGTGAATTGCTGGCAGTTCAATCTCTTGAAAATCAGGCGGCTTTGCAATGGCGAATTGCTATGCCGCTGATGGTATTTATTGCGACATTGATGGCAGTTCCACTGAGTAAAACCAATCCACGTCAGGGTCGTTATTTTAAAATGCTACCAGCGATTTTGATTTATGTTTTCTATCTGACTTTTTTGCTGAATGCCAACAGTAAAATGATAAAAGGAAAACTGGATCCTGATTTGGGGCTTTGGAGCATTCATCTGATTTTTTTATTAATTGCACTGATTATTTTTAATTGGCGAAAAATATCCTCGATGTTTTCTTTCACTCGAGGTGCTGCCTATGCATAAGATTACCCGCTATGTATCGCGTACTGTGTTTATGGCAATTATTGCCACATTATTTGTCATCAGTTCACTGGATTTTGTATTCGGACTTATTGGTCAATTAAAAAATGTCAGTGAAACTTACACAATCACCGAAGCTGTAATTTATATGGCACTGGTGATGCCGGGTCATATTTATGATTTTATTCCTTATTCTTGTTTGATTGGTGTGTTGGCGGGTTTGGGGTTGTTGGCGAGCACCAGTGAGTTAGTGATTATTCGTTCGGCAGGAGTTTCGGTTGCGCGTATCGTCTGGATGGCATTGCGACCTGCATTTTTGTTTATTGTGGTTGCATTATTAATCGGTGAATTTGTTGCCCCCTATGCTGAAAGAACAGCAGAAGCCCGTAAAGATTTTTTACGCCACAATTGGGTAAAACCTTTGCCTGAGAATGTTTGGAGCCGTGAATCGGGCAATTTCATGTATGTTGAAGCAGTGAAGCCTAATGGCATTTTACAAGGCATTACCCGCTATCAATTTGATGAGCGACATCAACTACTGTCGGCCAGTTACACAGAAAGTGCAAATTACGATGATGGAAAATGGAAAGAGCACAATATTCTGGTGTCGCAGGTAGATGCAGAAAAAGGATTGACTCACAGTCGTATTGAATCACGTGATTGGGAAACCAACATGACGCCGCAATTATTTAATATTCTGGCATCGGAACCGGACGAATTGTCCATGCGCGATTTGCGTTATTACGTCAATTATCTTGAACAACAACAACTCTCCGCATCCAGTTACAGCATTGCATTTTGGCAAAAATGTTTGCAGCCGTTGGCGATTGCCAGTTTGGTGTTAATTGCAATTTCGTTTATTTTTGGTCCATTGCGCAGTGTCACTATGAGCCAGAGAATTTTTTCGGGTGTTGTGATTGGTGTAGTGTTTTTATTGCTACAAAAATTACTTGGACCTTCAAGCCTGGTGTTTGGTTTTTCACCTTTGGTTGCGGTATTAATTCCTATTATCTTGTGTGTGTTTATAGGCATTGTGTTGTTAAGGCGAGCAAACTAGCGCTTGAATCTTCTTAAATAGGCTTAAATAAAAAGACGCTAACAAATTGCTGTTAGCGTCTGGTGATTACTGATTTCTCTCAGGTTGTTTATCTTTCTCGTTCTACCCTGCGTCCACCTTCATCTCCACCGCGTCTTGTTTCCATTCTGGATTCAGTACGTTGGTGTTCCATGCGCGGTTCCCGTTGGGGGCGCTCGAAACGATTATTGTTTGAATCGTTACGGGCGTTGTTTGAATCATTGCTGCGAATAATCTGGCGCGTTGTGCGTTCATTATTTTGTTGGCGATTATCGGTTGTCTCACGACGGGAAAAACGTGAATCCTGTTGTGCCGACTCTCTGATAGTTCGCTGTTCTTGTTGTCTTGTTTCAAAACGGTTTTGTGAATGGGTTGGTCGATTTGTTTGGTTGGATTGAATTTCCCGTCCAGTATTCCGATTACTTCGATCAACTTGTGATGAATTCTCTGTGCGAATATTCCTGCCTGTTGTCTGGGAAGAATCTCTATGTTGATTTTGACGTTCAGCCATACGCGCACGAAGGGCATCAGATTTGTTTTCAAAAACCTGATTGCGATTATTGTCTCTGGATTGATCATTACCCCTGTTGATGCCACGGGCTTCATTATTGCGCGAGTCATTATGGCGTGGGTCATTATTAAATCGATTAGCCTGACGTTCACGATCGGGATTCTTGCTGTAAACACCGGCTCTGTCCCGTGCATGTTGACGGTCATCCCATGAATTGCGTCTGGGTTCTCTGTTGCTTTGGTAACGATTGCGTACAGGCTCGTTGTAATAGGCCACCCCACGGCGATGTACCGGATTGTGGTTCCAGTGTCTTGCACCTTTGTAGTGTGCCAAATGTCTACCTGTATAGGCATGGCGGTGATGGTAATAGTCCCTGTGATGGTGATGGTCTATCACCACTACGCGACGGTTACGCCAGTGACAGCTGCTGAAATGGAAGCTTGGGCCTATATAAACGCGTGGGCCCCAGTAAAAGCTGCCGGAAAAATAAACCTGGCTTGAATATCGGTGCCAATAAACAGGTGGATAATCAGCCCACCACCAGGGACCATAAACGACACGAGTATCGTAAACAGGGACATAAACCACACGCTCAACAGCCGGTTCAATCATAATCACCCTGTCTTCACGTACCACTTTGACATGATCGGTATTTTGCAAATTTCCGGCTGCATAAGCTTTATCGCGAAGATTTTGGATGCTATCCATGACGCGTCCTTCGTCCTCAAGGAATGCGTCACCCAATTGCTGTGTCCAGTTCAGATCTTCACTCATGCGTTTTAATACATCCGGGAAGGCGACCAGTGCTTTTACGCTGGGGTCCCAATTTTTATTTTCGGCAGCATTGACCGCAGCTTCACCACTGAGGCGACTGGTTTGCACCCAGCGATCCGCTTCGACGACTTCAAGAGGGTAAGTCGATGCAATCAAAACATGTGACAGTAAGCTATCCGGATACAGTGCTATTGGTGCCAACAGGGAATCCAACTGTTGTTGGCTGAATGCAGCAGGTTGGCTGGATTCATAAGTTCGGTTTTGTGATTCAGCCTGGGATGTCGAACAACCCACAACGGGAATCAACAAGGAAAGAGTTAATACATAGCGGATGGACGATTTCATATAAACGCCTCTTTAAACAGAGCACCCATTGTGCCTCATCATCAGGCTAGGTGATATGAGCTTAACCTTGCCTGAATTCCCTGCGCCCTAGATAATGCGCACCACGTAAAAATAAAATGAGACAACTGAATGCCAGATGTGGAATTTCAATTAAAGGGCAGCGCCATTACTTTGGTTGTATTGGCTATTACCCGTTACAACGCCAAAGATCTTGCCAAAGAACTACAGGAAAAAATTGATCAGGCGCCACAATTTTTTGCCAACTCGCCAATATTGATTAACCTCGATAAATTGGAAAACCCCGCCGATTTAAAAAAACCTGAATCTTTATTAAAAGATTGTCGTGAATTGGGTTTGCAACCATTGGGTTTTAGTGGTGTCCCTGAATCATTGCAAAATGCTATAAAAGCAACCGGATTACCCATACTGGCAACTCCCAGTGAACGCGCTTTGAAAATTCCCAAAACAGCGCCAGCAGAAATACAAATTGAACGCGTGGTTGAAACCGTTGTAGAAACAGTTATTGAAGAAAAACTGGTGCAACGTCAGAGCAAAATTATTACGCGCCCGATTCGATCAGGCCAACAAATATATGCAGAGGGTGCAGATTTAATTGTGCTTTCACAAGTGAGTGAAGGTGCGGAATTATTGGCAGATGGCAACATACATGTTTATGGTAGTTTGCGAGGTCGCGCTTTGGCAGGTGTTAAAGGCGATGAAACTGCCAGGATTTTTTGTCAGCATTTGGAAGCGGAGCTTGTGTCAATTGCAGGAAATTTTATGTTGCAGGATTCTTTACCGAAAAATCTTCACAAAAAAGCAGCGCAAATTTCGCTGCAAGGTGACAAGGTTTTGGTGGAAGGGCTCAGTGCAAGTTAATTGTTTTTTGTTGTAGGGGCAGGCCCCCGTGCCTGCCCTGAACGGCCACAGGGTCGTTCCTGCGGAATTTATTTTTCATTTATTTATTTGAGGAGTTTTTACCTTGGCTAGAATTATCGTCGTAACATCAGGCAAAGGTGGCGTAGGTAAAACCACCACCAGCGCGGCAATTGCTACTGGTTTGGCAATGCGTGGTCACAAAACAGTAGTGATAGATTTTGATGTGGGCCTGCGTAATCTGGATTTGATTATGGGTTGTGAGCGCCGGGTTGTTTACGATTTTGTTAATGTGATCAAAGGTGAATCAACACTTAATCAAGCGATGATTAAAGATAAGCGTACAGAAGGTTTGTATATTCTGCCGGCCTCGCAAACGCGCGATAAAGATGCCTTGAGTCGCGAAGGCGTTGAAAAAGTAATTAATGAATTGAGTAAAGATTTTGAGTTTATTGTGTGTGATTCACCAGCAGGTATTGAAACAGGTGCGTTGATGGCACTGTATTTTGCAGATGAAGCGGTAGTGGTGACTAATCCGGAAGTGTCATCCGTACGAGATTCAGATCGTATTCTGGGTATTTTGCAAAGCAAATCGCGTCGTGCAGAACAAAGTTTGGAACCTATCAAGGAACATTTATTGTTGACTCGTTATAACCCTGCTCGTGTTGAAGCGGGTGAAATGTTAAGTGTTGGTGATGTTGAAGAAATACTGGCAATTCCATTATTGGGCGTTATTCCGGAATCAGAAGCTGTGTTAAAAGCGTCTAATCAGGGAACGCCGGTTATTCTGGATAATGATTCACTTGCAGGTCAAGCTTACAATGATGCGGTTGATCGATTGTTAGGAAAAGAAATGCCACACCGTTTCCTGGAAGCAGAAAAGAAAAGTTTTCTTAAGCGTTTGCTGGGAGGTAAGTAGTGAGTATTTTTGACTATTTCAAAAAGAAAAATGCAAACTCTTCTGCATCTATGGCAAAAGAACGTTTGCAAATTATCGTGGCGCACGAACGTCGCAATCGCGGTAAAAATCAACCGGATTTTTTACCGCAGATGCAGGAAGAAATCCTCGCGGTGATTCGTAAGTATGTCAACATCAACGCTGATCAGGTATTTGTCAAAGTAGACAATACTGATAATTGTTCGGTGTTGGAATTGAATATTACTTTGCCGGAGTGACCTGGCGTTGAATTATTGACATAAAAAAGGGGCATAAATATGGCTCCTTTTTTATTTGTGGGAAGATCAGCTCCTCCCTTTGAAAAAGGGAGGCGGGGGAGGGATTTAAAATGGTTGAATCTTCTGAGTTTTTAAATCCCCCCTAGCCCCCCTTTTTCAAAGGGGGGAATTAGATTACGAAATTAAATAAATTTCAGGTAAAACAAATATGGCAAACACTTTTCTAATCGGCGGTAACGGCAATCAACAAGTGCATTTGAATTTGCGCATGGGTAATCGTCATGGATTGATTGCAGGTGCAACTGGCACAGGTAAAACAGTTACCCTGCAAGTGTTGGCAGAAGGTTTTGCCAAAGCGGGGGTGCCGGTGTTTATGGCTGATATTAAAGGAGACTTGTCAGGATTGGCCTCTGCAGGAAAACCGCATCCAAAAGTTGATGAACGTATCCAAACCATCAAAATTGAAAATTATCAACAACGCATGTTCCCTTGTGTATTTTGGGATTTATACGTGAAAAAGGGCCACGCGGTACGCGCGACTTTATCGGACATGGGGCCGCTGTTGCTCTCGAATTTTTTTCAATTAAACGATACTCAAACCGGTGTGCTCTACGCTGCGTTTAAAATTGCTGATGATCAAGGCTTGTTGATGTTGGATTTAAAAGATCTGCAAGCCATGCTGAATTGGATGAAAGACAACAGCAAAGAACTGGAAGGCGAATACGGCGGCATGAGTGATGCTAGCATCGCTGCCATTCAACGCCGATTGATGATGTTGGAACAAGAAGGTGCCGATAATTTTTTTGGTGAGCCCGCACTGGATTTGCAGCATCTGATGCAAGTGACTCTGGAGGGTACGGGTGTTATCAATATCCTCGATGCGACAACCCTGATCAATCAACCAAAACTTTATTCAATATTTTTGTTGTGGTTGATTTCCGAATTATTCGAAAACCTGCCAGAGCAGGGTGATGCCGATCAACCCAAAATGGTATTTTTCTTCGATGAGGCTCATTTGTTATTTAACGATGCTCCTAAATTATTGATTGAAAAAATTGAACAGGTTGTACGCTTGATTCGATCCAAAGGTGTGGGCATTTATTTTATTTCCCAAAGCCCTGCCGATATTCCTGATTCTGTGTTGGGGCAATTGGGCAATCGTGTGCAACATGCGTTGCGTGCATTTACACCAAAAGATCAACAAGCCGTGAAAATTGCCGCGCAAACTTTCAGGCCCAATCCAGCATTTTCAACAGAACCTGTAATTACTGAATTAGGGATTGGTGAAGCACTAGTCTCTGTGCTCGATGAAAAAGGCACACCGACACCAGT
The DNA here is from genome assembly GCA_946482345.1 of uncultured Cellvibrio sp. Next base: position 117 of record CAMLRJ010000193.1, on the reverse strand, counting down.
TGAAAGAATATTGATTGCACCACCTGCATCACGCATAGGGCCGCTGTCAGACGAAGAGCGTACGCAAGTTATGTCGCGTTCACCTTATAAATCTATTTATGATAAATCAGTGGATAG
>CAMLRJ010000192.1 GCA_946482345.1 uncultured Cellvibrio sp. | reverse complement strand
ATCATATTCGATCAAATTGTGCTACAAGTCCTCTTTTTCATATGATAAATTCTGCCCACCCTGAAAGTGCGGTGTCTTCGGGTGATCGCGGCTTGACTGGTCGCGGGTCAACTTCACTCATCCAAAAGGTATAAATCAAATGATAATTTATAAAAAACTATTGACGTTCTCTGTGTTAGGTTCGTTGTTTGCATTTTCTCCCCTGACCTTTGCCGCTGATACCAGCAGTATTCCATCCAAACCCACATCGCCGATCGTGTTACAAAGTGGTGAAACTTATGACTTTGGTGGCAGAACCCTGGACGGCAGCAATATAAAAGACAATGGTCTTTTCCGATGCTGGGGTAAATCCAATGTGACTGTAAAAAATGTCACGGTAACGAATAGCCCGCGTTATGCCTATTTAGCAAGAAATTGCACCAACGCAACCATTACCAATTTCACAATGAAAAATATGCAAAACAGTGTTGGTGGAATTCGTTTTGATATTGATGGTGATTCCAGTGGCCTGAAAATGGATAACATTTACGCTTATGATGTGGGTGGCCATGCAGTTGAAGTTTGGAATGCAAATGGTTTTACCATTGGTAATGTAAGAGCAGACAGAACAACCGGTTGTGGCGTGTTGCTCAACAAAAGCAAGAACGGCACTGTTGGTACTGTGACAGGTAATTACAATAATCAGGGCGGTGGTTACGCCACTTTCCGTGTTGCCAATGGCAACGGCCCAAGCGTAAAAGTAAACAAAGTGTATTCACGAAATTCAGGGCGCGGATTTTTCAGTGTGAGTGGTAGCTATGGTACCACCGTGAATACAGTGGATATCGCCAGCTCCACCAAAGAAGGCATTTATATTCAGGATGCCACCAGCACCAAAGTTGTCAGCGGTAAAGTCAGAGGCAATCCAAACTGTAGAATTCGCGGTGGTTCAGGCAATTCTATTACGGCGGATTGTGGGGGAAGTATTGCTAACTAAGTTGTTGAAAATTCGTTCTATAAAAAATAAAAAGCCTCGCGTTGCGGGGCTTTTTATTTGGGGCTTCTCTTGCTTTTATAAATCGTTTAATTTTCCTAATTCTTTTGCAACCAAATAATAAAAGGTCACTCGTGATTTGTTTTTTTCTGCTTTCATGATGTCGCAAACCTTATTAACGGCATTGATGGCAGCATCACCGGTGATTCCCAATTTTTTACCGCACCATTTTTCGACTACGCGATCCAATTCTGTTTTATCTGAGCTGGAGACGAGCGAAGCATCGCGGCTTTGAAGGGCTATACCCAAGTGCTTTACGATTTTTGTAACGACTGATTCGTCAGCAGTTGAATGGTATTTTTTTACATCAGCTAAATAATCACTCATAGTTTTTCCCCTTGATAAATGTTATTTAAACAAATTGCCCAGTACATTTTTGGCAAGGCTTTCAGCGGCCCCGCTTTTTAATACGCCGGATAATAAATTACCGCCGCTGCTATTTTTGTCGATTAACTCGGGCAGCATTTCAGAAAGTCCTTTGCTGGCAATGTCGGTATTTACACCTATGGTTTTTGCAAAACTGGCAATTTTGTCTTGACCCAGTAGTGATACGATTTGCGAAACGGACATGGGAGAGTTTTTGCCATCACCCAGCCAGGTTGAAACCAGGGAGGTTAATCCTCCTTTATTCAGCAGGCCAACCAAATCATTCAGATCGAGCTCGCCGTCTCCTCCTGTTGGTAGAAGTGCTTTAAGTGCGGATACAAGTGAATTGATAGAAGTGTTGTTGCCAGATTGTGACAATTTTGAGCTGAGTATTTCAGCTGCCATGTTCAGTAAACTCATACAAAATCCTCGTGTTGAATGTGATTGATGCTTGTGCTTTATATCAAAACCAATTCGCGTTTGATATTGGATTCTTCACGTCAGAGGCTAATTTCAATCATGCTGTGATCTATCTCTGATTGCCCTCAACATGAGCATACGCTTGTTACGACCCGCGTTGTTCCTTTTTGATTTTAATTAGCTCCCATGTTTGAATTTATGATTCTTTTGATTTTAGATTTTCGATTTTCGATAATAGTTTTTGTAACGCTTTGATGTGTTGTACTTCGCACATGCGGGTCGCGACCCGCCCTACATGTACCGGTTCCGTAAATTTTTGATCAATGCCAATTCGTAAATCATCGCTTTTAACAATCCCTGCATACCTTGTCCTCTCCGTAGGGCGGGTTGTAACCCGCGTTGCTCCCAAATTTGAATTCATGACGCTTTTGATTTTATATTTTCGATATTAATTTTTTGTAACGTGTTGATGTATTGCACTTCGCACACGCGGGTCACGACCCGCCCTACATGTGCCAAGTTTATTTATTTTACTAATAGGCCCGTTCGTTAAACGAACGAGCCTCTACGTCCTGTATTAAGTCAGAATAACATTCGAAGGTATTAACTTATTCGAATATCTTTTTCGAACAAATTTATTTATGTAAGTGCACAGCCCTTTGCCCTGTTGAGCTAATAACTTCATTTGTTCAACATGAGCAATTCCCGTAACTATATAGTTGTATCTGTAAAGAGATTTATCCTCAAACAGAACATCTATATATGCTGGTGAGATTTCATAGGCAATTACACTCGAATTGCCATTTAGATTTTTGTATCTTGTCATCTTTATTACCTCTCGGATTAGCGTTTGCTGTTAGGCGTGGTGTTTACTGGCACCCAAAAACTATTGGGTTTAGTTGTTGGTGGTAGTGGTTTATTGTCAGGTACAGTTGCAAAATTTGGTTTTAATCCACCTTTTGCTCCCATTTCCTGAAAGATACCGCCTTGATTACCAGTATTTTCGCCTGGCCGTTTTTTTGATGTTGCCATGGAATATTCCTCCAATATTGGCTGTTAAAAAACGGTTATCCGAGTTGCGTAAAGTTTTGCAAAGAGTAAGAAAAAAAACTCTTAAACATTTAATCTTTACCCAGCTTGGACAACCAAGTGTTTCGCTGATCAAGGCTGTGCGCAAAACTTTCTTGATCAGCGAATTCCCTCCAAAAAAATAATTTTCTAATTAACTCCTCTGGAAAAAATCAATAGAAATCTAATGAAATTCATAGTGAATATGATGATTTTTTGACCTGTAGGAGAAATCCATTTCCCCACACTATATTTTCTAAATCAATCCCAGCTCAATGCTCCTCCAGCTTGATATTCAATCACTCTAGTCTCAAAAAAGTTTTTCTCTTTTCTTAAATCCATAATCTCACTCATCCACGGAAATGGATTTTGTGCACCAGGGAATTGTTCTTTCAAACCTAATTGCGCGCAGCGGCGATTCGCGATGAAGTGGAGGTATTCTTCCATTGTTGCGGCGTTCATGCCGAGGACGCCGCGGGGCATTGAATCTCTGGCGTATTGAATTTCCAATTCGGTGCCTTCCAAAATCATTTGCAAGACTTCTTGCTGGAATTCTGCAGTCCACAAGTGTGGGTTTTCCAATTTGATTTGGTTGATTACGTCGATACCAAAATTCAAATGCATGGATTCGTCGCGCAAAATATATTGGAATTGTTCAGCAACGCCCGTCATTTTATTGCGGCGGCCCATGCTCAGGATTTGGCTGAAACCGCAGTAGAAGAAAATGCCTTCAGTCACTACATAAAACGCGACTAAATTGCGGAGCAATTCCTGATCGGTTTCCGGTGTGCCGGTGGTGAAAGTGGGATTACCTAAGGTTTGGGTGTGTTTCAAACTCCAGGCGGCTTTGTTGGCGACTGAGGGTAGCTCGCGGTACATGTTGAAGACTTCACTTTCGTCCATGCCTAAAGATTCAATGCAATATTGATAAGCGTGAGTGTGAATCGCTTCTTCGAATGATTGACGCAAAATGTATTGGCGACATTCGGGGTTGGTGATCAAACGGTAGATGGCTAAGACCAGATTGTTGGCAACCAGTGAGTCAGCAGTCGAGAAGTAACCCAGGCTGCGCATGACGATGCGACGTTCGTCTTCGGTCAGGCCCTCTTTGTTTTTCCAGAGCGCAATGTCAGCGGTCATGTTTACTTCCTGCGGCATCCAGTGGTTGGCGCAGCCATCAAGATATTTTTGCCAGGCCCAATCGTATTTGAACGGCACCAGTTGGTTGAGGTCAGCGCGGCAGTTGATCATGCGTTTGTCATCTACCTGAATGCGCGCTGCGCCCATTTGCAATTCTTCAAGGCCGGGGGCCGGGTCGAGGTGGGCGAGGGCAGTGCGTGCTTTGGCCAGCTCAGGGCTGATGCCTTCTTCTTTTGCACTTTCGGCAAATTGTGTATTGACCGGGGTATCGTTTACCGGGCGAGCCTGGGATTGCACTTGAGGGCTCAGGGTTTCCTGACGAGCGACTTCGCGTGCGGCTTCTTTTGCGGTTTCTTCTGAGTTGAAATCGTCCCAACTTAGCATGGTGTTCCTCTCTGGGTTTGAATCTTTAATTTGTTAAATGATTGTACTTTTGTCTGCAATTTCAGGTTTTTAAATCCCTAACCCCCCTTTTTCAAAGTGGGGAACTACACAACTCCCAAGGGGAGTTGGCTCCTCACTTTGAAAAAGGGAGGCGGGGGAGGGATTTAGCTCTCCTTACTGACACGCCTCACAATCCGGGTTATCAATCGAACAAGCTTTTGGCACTGGCGCTGCTTCACCGAATTCCGGTGCGGCAACACTGGCTACGGGTTTGGCAGTTGGTGCTGGTGCGGCGGCTATGCTGCCACCACTGTTTGCGCCTGAACTCACTGCGTTCAATGCACCGGTAGTAATGGTGGATTTTTCAGTGGTGGTTGCAGCCAAAGCACGCAGGTAATAAGTGGTTTTCAAACCGCTGTACCAAGCCATGCGATAGGTGACATCCAATTTCTTACCGTTGGCGCCAGAAATGTAGAGGTTCAAACTTTGTGCCTGATCGATCCACTTTTGACGACGGCTGGCGGCTTCCACAATCCACTTGGGTTCGACTTCGAAGGCTGTGGCGTAAATCGCTTTCAGATCATCGGGGATGCGATCAATTTTTTGTACAGAACCTTCGTAATATTTCAGGTCGTTAACCATTACGGCATCCCACAAATTGCGGGACTTCAGGTCGTGAACCAGATGTGGGTTTACTACGGTGAATTCGCCAGAAAGGTTGGATTTCACATAAAGGTTTTGATAAGTCGGCTCAATCGATTGGGTTACACCGGTAATGTTGGAGATAGTCGCTGTCGGGGCAATCGCCATCACATTGGAGTTGCGCATACCTTTGGTTTTGACTTGTTCGCGCAGACTGTCCCAGTCAAAGGTTCTGCTGCGATCCACTTTGATGTATTGGTCGCCACGGTTTTTGGCCAGTATCTCAATAGAGTCTACGGGCAGAATGCCTTTGCTCCAGAGTGAACCGTCAAAAGTAGAATACTTGCCGCGCTCTTGTGCCAATTCACAGGAGGCTTTGATGGCGTAATAGCTGACAGCTTCCATTGAGGTATCAGCAAACTCCACGGCGGCTTGCGAACTGTAGGCTATGCGTTGATCGTAAAGCGCATCCTGGAAACCCATGATGCCAAGGCCAATAGGACGGTGGCGAACGTTGGATTGCTTGGACGTAGCAACGGCGTAGTAGTTAATGTCGATCACATTATCCAGCATGCGAATGGCGGTTTTGACCGTGCGCTCAAGTTTGGCTTGATCCAGTTTGCCATCAACAATGTGCTGCGCCAGGTTGACCGAACCGAGGTTACATACAGCAATCTCATCACCTGCTTTGGTGTTGAGCGTGATTTCGGTACAAAGGTTGGATGAATGCACCACGCCTACGTGTTGCTGCGGGCTGCGCAGGTTGCATGGGTCTTTGAAAGTAATCCATGGATGTCCGGTTTCGAACAGCATGCCCAGCATCTTGCGCCACAAATCCAGAGCACGGACAGTTTTGAAGACTTTGATTCTGCCTGCAGCCGCTTCACGTTCGTAATGTTCATAGCGCTCTTCGAAAGAGCGACCATACAAGTCGTGCAGATCGGGTACATCATTAGGGGAGAAGAGAGTCCAATCCTTATCATCAAACACACGCTTCATGAACAGGTCAGGCACCCAGTTGGCGGTGTTCATGTCATGGGTACGGCGGCGATCATCGCCGGTGTTTTTTCGCAGTTCCAAAAACTCCTCAACATCCATATGCCAGGTTTCCAGATAGGCACAAACAGCGCCTTTACGCTTGCCACCCTGATTGACCGCGACAGCTGTGTCGTTGGCGACTTTCAGGAAAGGGACAACACCTTGTGACTTGCCATTGGTCCCTTTGATGTAAGCGCCTAGTGCGCGTACCGGTGTCCAGTCATTACCCAAACCGCCAGCAAATTTGCTGAGCATGGCATTGTCTTGCATGGCGCCGTAAATACCATAGAGGTCGTCCGGTACTGTGGTCAGGTAGCAAGAAGACAACTGGGGACGCAAGGTTCCCGAGTTAAACAGGGTAGGTGTTGAACTCATGTAATCAAAAGACGACAGCAGTCGATAAAACTCGATTGCACGCTCTTCGCGGTTAATTTCATTCAAGGCCAACCCCATGGCCACACGCATGAAGAATATCTGTGGCAGTTCGATGCGCACATCATTGCTGTGAATGAAGTAACGGTCGTAAAGGGTTTGCAATCCGAGGTAGGTGAATTGCAAATCTCCGTCTGGAATCAAGGCTTTACCGAGCTTTTCCAAATCAAAATTCAAGAGTTCAGGGGAAACCAGTTCCAGCTCAACAC
>CAMLRJ010000191.1 GCA_946482345.1 uncultured Cellvibrio sp. | reverse complement strand
CCAGCCCATCCATTTGCGGCATACGATAATCAACCAGAATGAAATGAAAAGGTTCACCCCTTACATCTGCCCTGCAGATTTTATCCCAGGCGGTTTGCGCGTTATCTGTTTCATCAACTTGCAGTTGAATACTGCGTGCGGTACTGGCAATAATTGTTCGCGCAATATTATTGTCATCAACAACCAACACCCGTAGTGATTGCAGATTGCGTGGTTTTTCCAGTAATGATTTTTCACCCAGTCGGCTGGGTTCAAAGTACACCTTGAATTCAACACGCGTTCCTTGATTGAGAGTTGAATCAATAGTTAAATGGCCTTGCATCAATTGAATAAGATGATGACAAATTTGAATGCCGGATGTTTGCTCTCTGGATTCCAGATCGCGATAAACGCTGATTTTTTGTTGAATATTCTCCAGTGCTTCTGGACAAATACCGACACCTTTATCTTCAATAATAAATTGCAAGCAAATATTTTTATTACTATCGGCGATACGGTTAACTTTCACATGAACTTCGTCAGTAATGCCATGTTGAAAACCATTATTGATAAAGTGATTCAGGATTTGACTGAGTCTTGATGCGTCGCCACGTAAAAACTGCGGGACACCTTGTGCTATATCAAAATGAATACGCACGTGTCGGTGCAAAGCACTGACTTCAAAAATACGTGATATTTTTTCAAAGACCTGAATTAAATCGAAGTGTGTATTTTCCAAAATGACACTTCCGGATTCCACTTTTGAAAAATCCAATAATTGATTAATAATTTGTAAAAGTGAATCGGCAGCGGTATTTAAACTTTGCAAATAACTTTGTTGCTGTTCATCCAAACGTGAATCTTTCAGTAAATAACCTATGCCAATGATTGCGTTCATCGGTGTGCGAATTTCGTGGCTGACCCGCGCTAAAAATTCACTCTTGATATTATTTGCTCTTTCCGCCTGGGCTTTGGCGCTGATTAATTCGTCGTGACGTTGAATAAAATCGGTAATATCGGTATTGACACCGACACAACGCCAGGCGCGCCCGGAGGCATCCGTCTCAAAAAATCGGGATTTGGTTTGAACCCAAATGGAATGTCCTTGTTTATGCACAAGGCGATACTGGGAAACTAATGAATAGTGATGATTATCTATGGCAGAAACAAATTGCCTTTCCAATTCGTCCAGATCTTCAGGATGCAGAAAGTAACGGCGAAACGTACGTAAGTCACCGGGTAGTTCTTCATAGTCATAACCCAGCATACGCAAAAAAGAACGGCTGAAATAAATTTTGTTGGTCGCTAAATCCCAATCCCACAAACCGTCGTTGGTTGCTTCCATGGCGTAGTCAAAACGATTATCCCTGACAGCCACCCTTTTTTTAAGTTGTGACAATTCTGTCTCAAGATCTTGTATGCGGCTCTTGAGTTTTGCAGGATCATCGGATGGTTTATGCGCCATGTTAATCCTTAAACCTTTATTGGACTAATCAGGCTTAAGGCTAGTTGAAATCCATTGAATAGCCATTTTGTAACCGGTTAATTTTTAATATACCTTTTGACTTTTCAATTTCAAATATTCATTTAAATTTGATCTTAGAGAGGCCTTTCACGAAACCATTTTTTACATTTAATTTTGCGTGGTTATTCTGCGAATAATGCAAATAGGATCAGAATTGTTTTTGAAAAATAAGAGACCAACAAAAAACGGCATTTGAATATGCCGTTTTTGTAGAAATATATGACAGCTGAAATATCAGGAATTCTTTTTTAATGACAGCACAGAGCGTTGGGGTTTATCAGGGCGTTCAGCAAATTGTTTGGCTAATTCCTGACGGGCTTTCAGAGCTTCCATCTTTGCATCCGGAACAGAACTGGATTGCCAGGATTTGGGTACAAATTCTCCCGATCTTGCCAGAAACCCCAATCCCGAGCGCAACAAGCGCGCCTGATCTACAAAACTCATTCCTTCTGGAAATTTACCGGGATACACCTCGGAAGGATCTTTCGGATTACCTTCAATGCGAATAGTGAATCCACTGGCATGGGTTGCTGTGCCTTTGGCCAGATCAGCTGTCCAATCGTCAAAATTCATAAATACCACAGATATTGATTAACGGAGGCGGCATTAAAGCATAAAGTAATTGCGTAACAAAATAGCTAAATGCTATTTAAATCGTTAAAAATTTAAACATTATCAGGCTGACTTATGTATACGAAAATATTCTCGATGGCTTTGCTAATACCGGGTTTTTGGGTTCAGGCGGATACACCGGCTGATTGTAAATCGGCTCTTGGTAAATCAACGGCAATCATTCACACCTTGTTGGCCGATCTCAACAAAAATTACCGGCATATGGCGGGTGGTGGAATCACAGAAATAAAACAATCGGCCAGCGATAGTTTTATTGTGTCAATTGCGCAGGAAGAGCGAATAGATCAATTTCACTATCAGATTAAAATAGATCAGAAGTGCAGGGTGAAAATTCTTCGTAAAACCGAAAGTACGAAAAGTTTTTAGATGACAAAAAATATCAGATTGATGAGTGAGTAGATAAATCCAAAACTGAAATGATATTCCAGAAACCAGCGGGGAATACGAAATCCCGAAATGGCAGTTGGATCTGACAAGTCAATTCTTTTTATCAGGTAGCCTGTGTAAATACAGCTTAACAAATAGCTCACTATAAAAAGCAAAGATCCCAGAATTTGCCAATGAGATAAATCCCAGCGAAAAATAGCGATAAGACAAAATATGAACCAGATGAATTCAATAGCAGTAGACCAGAGTAAACGCTTGTCTAATAACCATAACTCGTGAGCTTTGAGAAGCAGATTGGCTTCATAAGCGCAAACAACACCAATCAGTGCTGCCAGTAAATGAAAATAATCCAACAACATAGTCACCCTGGAAATAGAAGAAAAAGAGATTCAGTGGTTATTGCGCCAACAGCTACCGCCAGCGTTTACCCTAAAGCAAATCGCTTTTCAGTACAACAGATGGTATATTTCGCCCTCGTTTTTATATTGGCGATCCGAGAGAAGCTATGACAGAAATATTTATTTTGCAAAATCAGGCAAAGTTATTTTTGGGTAAACAAAATCAATGGTTGGATGGTCGGGATTTGTTAAGTTTGTACAAAACCGAGCATAAAGATGAAGCAGTGAATCAACTGTTTGAGGCCAGTTCCAAAGATTACACGCAACGCATTAAACTTGTCTGTTGTGCTGTCAATGAAAAAGGCTTGCCGATAATTGATCCTGAAATCATGCCCGAGCCCATAGCGAAACCCACGCGGGATTTATTCGAAGATGAACCAGAAGAAAATGAGTTGAGTGAAATCCGGTGACAGAGTTTGCAACACGATTTGACACAGCGCTGCAATTTTTTAACCAGGCCCGATACAACTCAACGGCGAGTGAGATATTGCGGGGTTTGGAAAAAGAAAGTTTGCGTATTACGCCTGAAGGCACATTGGCCTTGACACCACATCCAGCCGGTCTGGGTTCTGCACTGACGCATCCAAAAATTACCACGGATTACAGCGAAGCCCTGTTGGAATTTATTACCTCACCTGTGACAAATAATCAGGAATTGCTCACTGAATTAAAACAAATTCACCAGTTTACTTTTTCCCGTATTAATAAAAATAATGAAATGCTTTGGCCTTCGAGTATGCCTTGCAAACTAATGCCAGACAGCGAAATTCCGGTTGCACAATATGGTGTATCCAATTCAGGCAAAATGAAAACTGTGTATCGTTTGGGGTTGGGTCATCGATATGGCCGCAGTATGCAGACTATTGCCGGGATTCATTATAATTTCAGTTTGTCGGATAATTTTTGGCAAGCGTTACAAGTTTTGCACAATGACAAACAATCATTACAAGATTTTAAAACCCAGGGTTATTTTGCATTAATTCGAAATTTTCGCCGTTATTTCTGGTTGTTGATTTATTTATTCGGCGCATCACCTGCTGTTTGTTCATGCTTTGTGCAAAACAGGCGTCATCAACTTGTGCCATTTGCAGAAGCGGGCCATACACATTACTTGCCTTACGCTACATCCTTGCGCATGGGTGATTTGGGGTACCAGAGTGATGCGCAAAAAAAATTGGTCGTCAATTACAATAATGTGCAGGATTATTTAAAAACGCTCGGCTGCGCTATTACACAGAGTCATCCCGAGTATGAATCTATTGGCGTTAAAGATGCCAACGGCGAATACAAACAATTGAATACCAGTTTGTTGCAAATCGAAAATGAATTTTATTCGAGTATTCGCCCCAAACGTACTGCGCAGCGCGGTGAAACGGCATTACAAGCTCTTCGCCTTAAAGGTGTGGAATATATTGAAGTCAGATGTATTGATTTAAATCCCTATGAACCTTTGGGCATTACCGATACACAAATTCGTTTGATGGATGCATTTTTACTTTTCTGTATTTTGCATCCAAGTCCGGAAACTCACGAGAAAGAATTTTATCAAGGGCAAGAAAATCAGCGACGTATTGTCAATCAGGGGCGTGAACCTGGATTGTTGCTGGCGCGCGGTGATAGTGAAATTGCAATGAAAGACTGGGCGTTGGAAATTTTGGATGCTTGTGTGCAAACCGCAGCATTACTGGACAAGTCTTCAGCGACAGCATCTTATCAGGCAGCTGTTGCAGAGCAGATAGCCAAAACTCATCACCCGGAATTGACGCCTGCTGCAAAAATTCTGCGCGATATGCAGCAACAAAAGAAAAGCTTTTATCAATTCAGTCTCGATCTGGCAAAAAAGCACGCAGATTATTTTTTACAGCAGCCTCTGACAGATGATGTATCACAGGTTTATAAAAAAATGGCTGAAGAATCATTGGCAGAACAAGTCGCACTGGAACAAAATCAACCTGTTAGTTTTGACGAATACTTGCAGAATTATTTTGCACAGTATCAGGCTTGTCAGTATTGCTGATTAGTGCATTATTTTTGCACTACAAAATTATTAAAAAATAAATCCGAAGCGGGGCCATGATCTTTTTCGTTTTCATCGGCCGATTTTTCATCTTCTTTGGATTTATTTTTTTTGTCTTTGGATTTTTTATCCTTTTCTGATTTTTTCTTATCAGATTTATCTTTGGATTTTTTCTTGTCTTTTTTATCTTCGGTTTTGGCTTCCTTTTCAGGGCCTTTTTCAACGGCATGAACTGCCTTATTCACTTCAGCCAAAGCAAATAGACGCAATTTTTCCTTACCTTCCGGCGTGGCAATGCTTTCTTCTGTTTGTTGGCTGAGAATGTGAATGAGTTTGTCGCGAATTAAAGGCAGGTGATGAGTAATTTCTACAGCGCCCTCCATATTTTCAGTGCGCAGGGAAATTTCTGCTTTTATGTAGCGCATTTTTCCGGTGCCGCCGTAATTCACAATTAAAGGCGGCTTTACATCAATGTAGTTGACCCCTTCCGCAAACGCCGGGCCGCCCCCACCGGACGCGAAAGTTGACAAGGGCAGTAGTGGCGCAATAAACAACACAAAGAGTTTAAGTAACGGACGCATAACACAAGACCTTGGGATGCAAGTTTTTCTTAAGCATAGATCATCTAACGAATTGCGATTACCCGACCCTTTGCTTACTATGGATTTTTTTTGGTCGGGAGATGTCCGGATGTTATCGAGTCGCAAAATCAATTTGGCGATCTTTATTTACTGTGCAGCACTTATTTTGTTTGCCGCTTACTCAGAACATGTGATGGAGATGATCCCCTGCTCTCTCTGTATTACACAGCGTTTTTTCTACGATCTTGTGGGTATCACCGCGTTGATTGCTTTTATCCATAACCCCAAACGTTTTCGGGTTTATCCGATTTTGGGATTGGTGTTTGCGTTGCTTGGTGCGGCTTTCGCTTCTCGCCAACTTTGGCTGCAAAGTTTGCCGGAAGATCAGGTGCCTGCGTGTGGCCCCGGCCTCTCCTATATCCTTGAAGCATTTCCGCCCATCGAAGGTTTAAAGTTGCTGCTCAAAGGAGACGGTAATTGTGCGAAGGTTGATACGATTTTGGGCGTCAGCTACGCGCTATGGTCATTTTTTGGTTTCGCTCTGTTGATTCTGGTGAATGGCTATCAGATTTTTCGCAAGGCAGATAAATGAAGAAACTTAACGCCATACTCATAGTTTTCATGCTGGGAGGATTGTCGGCTTGTGCGTCCATGAGTAAAGACGAGTGCCTGAATGCCAATTGGAAGGCTATTGGCTATGAGGATGGCAGCCTGGGGCGCCCGGAAACAACCATTCAGGCACATCGCAAAGCCTGCGCAAAAATTAATATCACGCCGGATCTGGCGCAATACCAAGAGGGCTATAAGGAAGGTGTGAGGGTTTACTGCAAAAAATCGACGGGATATCAATTGGGTGTTAACGGAGGCGCTTACCTGAATCTTTGCCCGGCGGATTTGGAACCGGCATTTTTACAAGCTTATCGTCTTGGGCAGGAATTATTTGCCTTGCGTCAAAAAATGAATCAGGTTGAAGACGAGATTAATGGCTACAAAACCAGTATTGATAATCTGCAACAGCAAAAGGCCGAACAGGAAAAGCAGATTGTAAATGCCGGCAGTTCTGCGAAAGAAAGGCGTGCCTATCTTAATGAAATCAACAGATTGCAAGATGAGATTCATCGTTATGAACACGACCTGTCCAGTGCGGAATATGATCTGGATCATTTGGCGGAGGATTACGCCGGCATTGAGGCTGCGCATCGTCGAAAGGGTTATTAAACTTGCCCAAACGCTGCCTTTGGCCTATCTT
>CAMLRJ010000190.1 GCA_946482345.1 uncultured Cellvibrio sp. | reverse complement strand
ACCAAACACATTCACTGCACCACCCGGAGTTAATTGGGACAAAGGTGGACGCGTCATGACGCGGGATGCAGACACACGCAATATCACATCGTCACTGATATCGGCAGCGAGATTCATTGAAGGTAACCAATCATCATAATCACGCGATACAAAAAGCTGCTGAGTATTCACGCCCGCTTCTGCATAACCTACCGCGTCCTGTTCAGTTCGCACAAAACGCACACCTATATCACCACGCACAGGAACACCTAACAACTCCGATTTAAAATCGCCCTGCACATAAGCGGCGGTATTTTTTTCATCGACTGAATAAATATTACTGCGCGCAGAAGCAAGATCGCGACGCAATTCAAAAACGCCGGTATTGCTATAAATATCAAAAATATCAATAAACGCCGCTTCACTCGGTACCACCCAGGAAGTCGCGGTATCAGCCGGCACACCAAAACCATCGAAGCCGGAAAAAGGTACAACCAAATCCGCAACTGTCACGCCGCTGGGTAGTGAAGGAACATTACGCTCGTTAGCCATTCGCAGTGAATCGGAATCGAAAGAATATTCACGCAAATTCACACCGGATTTTAAAGTCCACACATCTGTTGCATCGAACTCCAAATCAAACGACGCTTGTTCAAATGTATTTTCTACACCCTGTGGGCGCAATCGAATTTCCGGGCCAGTAGAACCACTGACAAAACCCGGTTGTGCAGGACCAAAATAATAATTATCAGGATCGTTGGTATCAAAACCCCAAACAATTCGTGGACGAGTCATGCTGTCGCGGAAGTCGTAAATAAATCCATCGGTATTTAAACGATCAACTTGTATTGTGGTTTCTCTTGGCTCATCGAAATCAGAATCAGAAGCACCTAGTTTAAATTCACCACGCACGCGATCACTGAAATCATGTTTGACCGTCACGCCTACTTGTTGGAAAACCGTATTGAAATCAAAAATAGAGGTTTCTGCACGCAGGTCAACATTATCCAATCTGGCGTAAACCAAATCGTTTCCACGCACTTCGGCTTCACGCACTATAGTTTCCGGTTTTCCCTGTTGCGATTGGCCGCGAAAAATACCTATAGGTGTCAACAAACTTTCCTGACGCAAACCTTCATGTTTTGAATAAAGCAGATCCAAAGAAACTTCTGTGACATCTGTTGGGCGCCATTGCAATGATGTTGTCATTCCCAAACGTTCATTCATCACACTGAATTGTGCAAGGCGAGGAATACGTGGATGGTAAATGCTGGTTGATCTTAATTGATCGTAAGTAATTCCCACCGGCATTTCACCAAAACAGACACCGGCAGCATTCATGGGATCACACCAACCACCATTATCACTCATGCGATCCCAATTCAGATTATGACTCGCCTGACTGATTTTATTGGATTCGGAATAGGCCATCGAAAACAAAACACCGAGCGTATCATCCAAAAAAGTATTGGAAGCAAGCAATGCATAACGCGGATCTGTTTCTTCACTCAGATCGTTGTAACCCATTTTGGTTGATGCAGTAAATTGCGGGCCGGTTTTATCAAAAGGTTGCGCCGTTTGTAAATCCACTGTTGCGCCCAAAGATCCCTCTTCCGTTTCGGCTGATGGCGTTTTACGCACGGTCAAACTATTAAAAAGTTCGGAAGCAAACACATTAAAATCAAAACCGCGTGTGCGATTGATACCTTCAAAACCATTGGAAGCGGTTTGCGCCTCAAGGCCATTCAAACGCACCCGCGTATAATCCGGCCCCAAACCACGCACAGAAATACTGCGCCCTTCTCCGCCATCACGAGCAACCGCAACACCGGGAACACGTTGTAGTGATTCAGCAAGATTGTTATCCGGAAATTTCGCAACATCTTCTGCTTTGATAACGTCAACCACACCTGTGTCGGCCCGCTTCTCGCCCAACGCCGAAAAAAGACTGGAACGAAAACCTGTCACCATTAACTCTTCAACGTCTGCACTTTCTTTTTGTTTATCCTGGGCATGTACTGGCAGGTTGAATGTGCCACACAAAGACGCCACTGATAAACACAATAGATTTTTGGCAAACCGTCCACATTTTACTTTTTTCATTATTTTTACCTTAAGGATGAATTGATAATTACATTATCGATATTGACCCATACAAGGTTGCCGAAATATCTATTGCTTGTTTTCGAAACAATTATCGTTGCTTTAATGTCGCGATGAGAGATTAAAATTAATTTCACTTATTACAAAAATAAGTGCGGCGGAAATTACCTTACTGTAATTCTGCGTGTCAATTGCAGTAATAACTTCTGCGCCAAAACTTGATAATTGTGAGATTGCAGAATAAACAGTCAGAATGACTAATTGATTATGATGCGTAACTTGAATTGAATTGAGAAATTCATCACAAGCAAACAATCACGCATGATTGAACGAGATCAACAAAATTTATTGAGTGATGCAGAAAACGGGTCAATCATTTTTTGTAACAGGCTGATTGATAACCAGCGCCCGATTTCAATAACATCGGGCGCTTGAAATCCAAAATAAAATTAATGCGCAGTATTAACAGCTCCTGCCAATGCAGCTTTGATCGATTCAGCCAGCGGAGTTGTAGCGCGACCAATTAATTGGCTGAGTTGATGTGTGTCATCAAACAATGAACCTTTAGCAGCGCTGGCATCGGATGAAGAAAGCAATTGCGCGAGCCAATCGGGTAAACCCGCACCTTGCAATATGGCTTTATATTCTGCTGCAGGTAAATTGTTGTACGGAATTTGTTTGCCCGTTTGTGCAGAAAGTTCAGCTGCAAATTCTGCCAGGCTATAACCTCGGTCACCGGCCAGTTCATAAATTTTGCCAGCCTGATTCTCACGCACCAAAACTTCCGCTGCAGCTGCTGCATAATCAGCGCGTGCTGCCAGTGAAATTTTTCCGTCACCCGCACTGCCGATCAACGCATTAAATTGCAACGCACTCGGAATTCCTGCTGTGTAATTTTCGGTGTACCAACCATTACGCAAAAACACAAACGGAATACCTGATGCCTTAATTAATTTCTCAGTTTCTTTGTGTTCAACCGCGATATCCATTATCGAGTGCTCTGCATCCAAAATACTGGTGTAAACCAACAACCCTACTCCAACTTTGGTTGCTGCGTTAATCACATTGCGGTGTTGATTAAAACGTTGCCCCACTTCAGAACTGCTGATCAGTAATAATTTATCAACACCTTTCAGCGCAGCTTCCAGAGAATCCGACTGGTTGTAGTCCGCACGACGAATCTGCACACCTTTCACTCGCAAATCTTCTGCTTTGGATGGATTACGCACCAGTGCAATCACTTGTGCAGGAGAAATTTTTTTCAGTAATTGGTCGATGACCAATCGACCCAGTTGGCCAGTAGCCCCGGTAATTGCGATCATGATTAACCTCATAAAATAAATGTGAAAATACTCGCCCGTGCACAGGTTGGGAACAGCATACCAATCAAACTTACTTTTAGTAAGTACGTACAAAAAGGTAAGGATAAAACAAAATTAATGTGCAATTCACATCGTCCTATTTCACCTCGTCATCCCTAATTCACATCGTCATCCCTGCGACGGCAGGGATCCAGCTTCACGAATAAAGGAAAATTTAATTCGTGCAAAGCATCATTAAATTATTGTTGAATTGATGGATGATTAATAATTGAATTTGGCGCATTAAATCTCTTACACATTTATCGATTCACTATAAAAATATTATTTTCAGTATCAGATTGGTATCAGCAAAAAAATATGCAATTACTGATGAGTTGAGTAGATAGTGAATTGAAGCTAGAGTGAGGGTTTGTTTGATGGCCGCTTTGTGCCTAAAGCGGACTATTTATGTGATTCTCAGGGCATCTCAACTAAATAACCAGTGCACATTTCCAACCCATCAATGTGCTCGTGTTTTATAACGAATGATGGGGGAGTTGTGAGTTCAACTAACAGAAGGAGTAAATGTCAGAAAATGGATTCGTCTCTTAAAGCGCGGATATGCAATCAAATTTTTAAATTTGAATTTAATGTTCAATCAGCAAGTGAAGGTGATGCTTCTTTCACGCTTGATTATGAAGATGGACGGTATCGCCAAAAAGAGTTGGTTGGCATTATTCGTGATGCGGTTCCATTTTTTGCTCTAACGGAAGATGAGATTGCAACAATAGATAGATCAGACTGGAACAAGAGTAGTTTTGCACGCATATCAGATGCTAATAGAAATTCGAAGGGAGACTATGGCGAACTTTTATTGTTTTTGATCTTAAGTATATTCTATGACACGCCTAAATTCGTAACCAAAGCTAGATTAAGATCCACGACTAGGGAACAAATAAAAGGCTTCGATTGCGCTCACTTTTCCATTGAAAATGGAAAAGTGACGTTGTGGCTTGGAGAGGCAAAATTCCACCAAAATATTAATGGTGCAATAACATCAGCGCTAAAATCTCTGCAAGAACACCTGACCGACTCAGAAAAAATAAAATCCGAAATGAGATTGCTTGGAGGCGAAATAGAAATAAATAAAAATATTGAAAATGGAAAATATGAATTACTAAATAGCTATGTTAACGGCGGAAAATCTCTAGATAAAGTTGATATCGCAGTTCCTGTTTTGTGTACATATGACAGCAGCGTAATAAAACAGTTTTCCGGTGGTGAAAATAGTGACATAGATTCAGATGAATTTAAAAATAACTTGAGTTTAGAGCTAGAAGAAAACTTCGCTAAAATACACAGAAAATCATGGCCGAAAAAAAATAATATCAAAATAGTTTTCTTTGTTATGCCATTAGAATCAGTTTCCAAATTAAAGGAAAGTATTGAACTAGTAGAAAATGCTATGAAGTTTTAATTGGAGTTAGCACATGAACCAGGAAATATCCTATGGCATTGAAAAAATTAAAAGCAAGCAGGAAATCGAAACGGTTACGCTAGAAGGACTATTAATTAATGTATATAGATTGCTTGATTCAAAAGATGAAGCGGATTACAACCTGTGTCTGTCCGCCATATGTCATATGGCTAACTATAACTCTTCTGATAAAATGGTTCAGCAACTTCTACATGACTGCATTTTTAAATCTAGGGTTTTTCTATATGACAACCTGCTAATGAGAAATCTAGAAAGTTATTCACCGCATATTTCACCTCAAGACAACTTGTTGAAAAATTTCTATACAAGCCAAAAAACCAATACAACTTTGACTAAGCCTCAAAAGGAAATTTTTGATTCCTTCCAGAAAAGTAAACGGTTAGTGGTGAGCGCTCCAACATCATTTGGAAAAACAAGAGTTGTAAGAGAAATTATTTCTCACAACAATTATAAAAACATCGCGTTTATCATGCCCACTGTATCCTTGCTTTCTGAACAATACCAAGAGCTCAGAAATAGCGTTGAAGGCTATGAAATTTCAAAATCATCAAAAATAAAAATAGATGCAAATAAAAGCTATATATTGGTTTTAACACCGGAGAGAATGTCAGCATTCCTAGAAGAAAATCCATATTTTAAAATAGATTTTTTCGTTATGGATGAAATCTATAAAGTGGATTATAAACTTAATGATGATCGATTTAGAGTGTTTTCAGATGTTCTCTATCGCTTGGCTAAAATGAATTCTGATTTTTATCTTGCCGGCCCATATATATCAGACTTTAGCTTGAAATTTAGAGAAAAGTTCAATGTTCAGTTAAAAAAATACGCTATAGAAATAGTGCAAAAAGATTATTATGCCTTAGATAATATCAACAATAAGGGGCGTCATTCCGTTGAAAATGGATCAATTAAAATTATTGGCGATAAGTTTAAAAACCTACTCAGGTTGGTATCTGAGGAATCTATTGATGGAAAGTTTTTGATATATAGATACCAGAAACAATATGTAGAAGAAACCGCTACCAAGTTTTTGGGCACATGGCCAGTAAAACCACACAATAAAGAGCTTGTCGACTATCTTTCAAATTCGGTATCCCCCAATTGGGATTTGATTTCCTGTATAAAGCGCGGAATAGCATTTCATCATGGTGCAATGCCAAGGCATATCCAAGACTTGGTGGTAGATGAGTTTAATGATAGCAGCGACAACGGGCTGAACTATTTGTTTTGTACAACTTCTCTAACCGAAGGAATTAACTCCGCTGCAAAAAATGTTGTCATTTACGATAAGAAAATTGGTTCAGGCAGTCCACTATCTACATTAGATAGAAAAAACATAGAAGGTCGCGCGGGTCGGTTTATGCAGCACTTCATAGGGCGAGTATTTTATCTTGAGACGCATGAAGATAATGATTACGAAACGTCAGTTGAGATCGAATATCTGGATAGCTCAGAAGCAGCATTAGAAACTCTAATCCAGCTTGAAAGCAATGATATCCCCCAAAACAAGGCTGAAACTATAAAATCTTATACGGAAGAACTTGTTGGCCTTGGAATTGATCCGTTAGTTATAAAAGAAAATAGATTTGTTAAAGTCGATGGTCAGATTCAATTAATCAGTCATTTGCGAAATGGTAACAACTTGGATGAATATTATTTTAAAGAGCAGCTTCCAGTAAAAGAATGTCTAGAAAATATTTTATCCTGTTGCTATGACTATTTATTTACGGATCACGACAAAGGCAGAAACTTTCAAACCGATGTGGGCAAGTCAATATTAATTGGCTTAACAAAGTATTATGTTTATTTCTCTCCCTCATTCAAAGAGCTTCTAAGGTCTGAATCAGTACAGCAAGCAAGAACCAATGAGAACTCTCGTATACGGTACGTTTTT
>CAMLRJ010000189.1 GCA_946482345.1 uncultured Cellvibrio sp. | reverse complement strand
AGCGGTAGATTGGGTAGTGTCTTTTGATGAAGATACACCGGAACGTTTGCTACGCCGTTTAAAACCGGATGTGTTGGTAAAAGGCGGTGATTATCGTGAAGATCAGGTTGTGGGTGCAGATCTGGTTAAGTCATATGGCGGACAGGTGAAAGTGCTTTCGTTTTTTGATAATTGCTCAACGACTTCTATTGTGAATCGTATTCGGCAGAAGTGATTTTACCCTCACCCTCTCGACAACGGCTCCATGGTTGTTCTATCTCCTGCATCCATGCAGTCGTCCCGGAGGGAGAGGGAACGAACTCCCTAATTAATTAGCGACGAAGTAATTGATTTCCTCTCCCTCCGGGAGAGGGCTAGGGTGAGGGCGCTTTTACGCCGCCAATTCCAAAATTTCACGCGACGCTTCCAGTGTTATTGCACCATGTTCACCCAGTGCCAACAGATTATGTTTCTTCAACATATCCACCAATTTTGGAATTGAATCTTTGTTAACACCGTAACCACTCAGTGTTGTAGGCGTTCCCATTTGTTCAAAGAATTTTTTAGTCGCAGCAATGGCATCATCAATTATTTTTTCTTCATTCGCATCTTGCAAATTCCACACGCGACGACCGTATTGAATTAATTTGTCACGTTTTTTGTCGCGTTGGTGTTGCATTACTGCGGGTAAAACAATTGCCAATGTTTGTGCGTGATCCAATCCATGCATGGCAGTAATTTCATGGCCAATCATATGTGTCGCCCAATCTTGCGGAACACCCACACCAATTAATCCATTAAGTGCCATGGTTGCAGCCCACATTAAATTTGAACGGACTTCATAATTGGTGGGATCTTTTAATGCTTTCGGACCTTCTTCAATCAAGGTCATCAACAAACCTTCAGCGAAACGATCCTGTACTTTTGCGTTAACGGGATAAGTCAGGTATTGCTCCATGATATGAACAAAGGCATCAACTGCACCATTGGCAATTTGACGTTGAGGTAAGCTATAAGTTGTGGTTGGATCGAGAATAGCAAATTGCGGATACACCAACGGGCTACCAAAGGATAATTTTTCTTGTGTTGCTGCTTTGGTGACAACGGAATTGCCATTACTTTCCGTACCGGTTGCGGGCAAAGTTAAAATGCAACCTATAGGTAAAGCGGAAAAGAAAGGTTTGTTTTTCGCCATTATGTCCCAGGGCTCGCCATCAAAATTAATTGCCGCTGCAATTAACTTGGTTCCATCAATGACACTGCCACCGCCAACAGCTAACAGAAAATCAATTTTTTCTTTTTTAACTAATTCCACTGCTTTCATCAAAGTTTCATAGTGTGGATTGGGTTCTATGCCGCCAAATTCAAACCAGGCTTTGCCTTCGAGTGTTTTGACTACCTGGTCATAAACACTATTTTTTTTAATTGAGCCACCGCCATAAGTCAGTAGAATTCTGGCATTCGCAGGTAATAATTTTGTCAGTTCTTTTATTTGACCTTCGCCAAATAAAATTTTGGTGGGATTGGAAAACGTGAAGTTATTCATGGTAAATCTCCTGCTGATTTTTCCGGTCAATTCCCGGATGCTTTACATCAAATAAATTGCGCCATCTTTAATATAAAATGGCAGTGCTTTCAGTTTGTCGCCTGCACATGGCCCGGCAATGCAATTTCCACTATCAATTAAAAATAAGGCGCCATGTGTTGAGCATTGAATTAAATTTTTGTCGCTGTCCAGAAACTGATCCTCCTGCCATTCAAGGTTCACTCCGAGGTGAGGACACAGATTTTTGTAGACATAAACTTGTGCGTCATGCTTGACCACAAATAAATCCAGATTGTTCACAGTAAAGCCTTTGCTACCTGGATCTTCCAATTCATCAACCCGACATAAAAAATCATTCATAGTCATAAATCTCGGGCGCGGCTAATGTCAGTTTACGTTGAACCAGTTTACCTTGACGCATGATGCTGATCGTAACTTTGTCTCCGGGTTTGTATTTTTCGAGCGCTCCTAATAATTGATCGTCATTAATAGTGGGAGTGTCATCTATAGCGACTATCACATCTCCCAAACTGATTTGCCCCCAGGCATTTCGTTTGGCTCCCTGAAGTCCCGCCTGGGCAGCAGGTGAGTCCGGATTCACCCGCAAAATCGGTACACCTTCCACACCCAGTTGCTGTGCCCAATGATCCGGTGCCGAGGCAATTCCCAAAACCGGGCGAACAATTCTGCCGTGAGTAATTAATTCAGGAACCACTTCTTTTACGGTATTCACCGGAATCGCAAAACCAATTCCGGCACTGGCTCCACTGGGGCTATAGATCATGGTGTTTACGCCAATCAATTGGCCTTGTGAATTTAATAATGGGCCGCCGGAGTTCCCGGGATTAATGGCCGCATCAGTTTGAATCACATTGGTAATTTTTCGTTGTGTTGGCGATTCAATTTCACGTCCCAATGCACTGACAACGCCGGTTGTTAAGGTGGCATCCAAACCGAACGGGTTGCCAATCGCCAGCACTTTTCGTCCGACAGTTAAAGCTGCAGAATCACCTAAAGGCAAAGGGGCCAACTTTTCTTTGGGCGCTTTGATTTTTAATACCGCCAAATCGCGTTCCGGTGCAAGACCAATGACTTGAGCGGGCCAGTTGGTTTGATCCTGCAAGGTGATCACAACTTCCTGAGCGCCTTCAATCACATGAAAGTTGGTGACTATGTAACCTTCTTTATTCCAGACAAATCCAGTGCCTGAACCGCGAGGAATAGTGACCAGGTCAAAAGAATAAGGATTGCGGGCCAATTGTTTATTGGTAACAAACACAACACTGGGGCGTGAAGAATCAAACACCTGAATGGAGTTGCGTTCATCATCTGTCGCAAAACCTGAAACCTCTGCATGGGTTGCAGCAGGCAATATGGATAACAAACCCAGAGACAGTAAACGCAAAAATCGGTTGGAAGCCAACATAGATATCACCTGCATCGCAATGAAGATGCGATCTATATTGGTATCACTATGGATAATTCAACTCCGGATTATTTTTTAAGGGCAAGAAGTTGATTGTTAAGCTGGTTGATTTTGGCTGCCATTTCTTCAATCAAGCCAACAGAGAGTTGGGGTTGTTCATAAATCAGGCGAATAAAATCTTCTTTGCCTACGGTCATCACAGTGCAATTGCTGCTGGCTACGACTGAGGCTATTCGAGGTTGTCGGGTGAACACAGCCAATGCCCCAAAAATTTCATTCTGATGTATTTCCCCCACCTTGATTCCATCGCAAACGGCATCGGCACTGCCTTCAATCAGTGTGTAGACAAGATCAGCCTCATCGCCTTGGTTGATAATGGTTTCGCCTTTGGCAAAATCCAAAAAACCACGCAAAGGCATGAAATCATTGTCAGGTAAAGAATTGTTCATGGCGCTCTCGTCGGTATAGGTTACCGATAAGTGTAGTTGTGTTTTTACAAAAACAGACCACGCCGGACTGAAAAGTCCGGTAAATTTTAAAACTGTGAAGTCTATGCCGATGCTTGACGCTGCATGGCAGATGTTTTTCCTTCAGCTTCCAGAACCAATTGCGTCTTGAGATCCTGCGACAGATCATTCCAATGCACATTCATTAACGCCCCTTGCAAAGCGTACAGCATGACTTTGGAAACATTGATATCGCGGGATCTGATACGGAGATAAGCTTCTACAGCACCAACCCTTTGTAAATCCGAGAAAGTGTTGATACCAATCGCGTGTAGAATGTTAACTGAAGCCATCCCTAAGTTTTTAAGTTGCAACAACTCATGATTGCTAGTCGGCATGACAAAAAGCTCCAACAGTTTGTTATCGTTATTAACGGTTGTGTTTGAAATATTCCGTTTACAGCATAGCTCATATTACAGACTTGAATTTTTGGTGCAATTGGTTTCTCGACTTGCCCCTTGTTTTTTGTTCTGATGAATACCCAACGTAACAATTTTTGTCGTCAACGAATACACAATGTAACACTGGCGCATGAATCCTTAGTGGAAATACGATGAATAAACAATTATTACTTGGGTTGGATGATAGTGCAGTTATCTATGCAGATTATTTTAAATCCTCATTGCATCCTGATGTGATTCAGCCTTTGCAGCATTTATCAATTGCCGCTGCCAGGGCAGGTTTTGTATTCAGCATTGCCAGCAGTTATCGAAATTTTTCAAGGCAGTTGTCCATCTGGAATCAAAAAGCCTCGGGTATGAGGCCGGTACTGGATTCGTCGGGAAATGTAATCGATATGCAATATTTATCAGACGATGAAAAGTTGTGGGCTATTTTACGTTGGTCAGCTTTACCCGGTGCATCGCGACATCATTGGGGTACAGATGTTGATGTGTACGATCGTTCAAAAATTGATGAAACCTATCAAGTCAAATTGACGGTTGATGAAACTGAATTGCCGGGGCCTTTTGCAGAATTCCATTTGTGGTTAACAGACAAATTAATGGAACAGGATTGTCCTTTTTTCAGGCCTTATGCGATTGATAATGGAGGGATTGCACCAGAGCCGTGGCATTTGAGCTATGCACCTATTGCCAACCGCTACGCAGCCTTGTTTTCTGCCGATATATTACGCGAGCAGATAATTCAGACGGATATTTTATTGAAAGAGTCCATTTTGCAAAATCTTGATGAAATATTCGAACGCTTTGTTAAAACTGATTGGAAAAAATAACGCCGGATTTTTTATGCAGTCACCTGTTTCCAAAAAAGCAATCAGATCCTGGATGTTATTTGATTGGGCCGCCCAACCTTTTTTCACCGTGGTGATCACTTTTATTTTTGGGCCTTATTTTGCTACACGCATGATCGATGATCCGGTCGCGGGGCAAGCGGCCTGGAGTCAATCAATTGCGATTGCAGGATTTGTTATCGCCATTTTATCGCCAGTATTAGGTTCAATTGTAGATGTCACCGGCAGTCGTAAAAAATGGATTGTCGTATTTGCATTAATAAAAATTGCTGCGCTATCCAGCCTTTGGTTTGCCGCGCCGGGTGGTCATCTTTTTTGGCCTATGTTGGCTATTATTCTGGCAATGGTGGCTGCAGAATTTTCGATTGTATTTAACGATGCCATGATGCCGCGTTTGATTCCGGTTGATGATATAGGTCGCATTTCCAATCTCGCTTGGGGTTTGGGTTATGCCGGTGGTTTGATTGTATTATTCAGCGTGCTGTTATTTTTCTCTGCTATGCCAACAACAGGTAAAACATTGTTGGGAATTACACCTCTATTTGGATTTGATTCTGCCCAGGGTGAAGACGCGCGTATGACTGCGCCTTATGCCGCACTTTGGTACGCGATTTTTATTTTACCTATGTTAGTGTTTACGCCGGATGTTTCATCTGGAAAACCCTTGTCATATGCTATTAAACAAGGTTTGCGAGATTTGGTGCAAACCTGTAAACACCTATGGCAACGAAAAAAATTGTTGCGTTTTTTTATTGCACGTATGATTTATCAAGATGGCGTGAATGGATTATTAGCCTTGGGCGGTGTATTTGCAGCAGGACTTTTTGGTTGGCAAACATTTGAAATAGGTGTTTATGGGATTTTGTTGTTATTAACGGCAATTTTGGGCTGTTATCTTGGCAGTCGATTGGAAAAAACGTCTGATTCATCTTTTGTTGTTAATCTATCTCTTGGTTGTTTAACACTGGCAACTATCGGTATTGTTTCGATTGCACCTGACAATTTATTTTTTGGTTTGATCAGTGTGTCGGTCGTTGATACGGGTGGTTTGTTTGCGACCATGGCAGAAAAAATTTATATCTTGTTTGGTTTGTTGATTGGTTTAAGTTTTGGTCCGGTGCAGGCATCGTCGCGTGCGTTTTTAGCTAAAGCAGTGTCAGTAGAGGAAGCAGGTCGTTATTTTGGTTTTTATGCGTTGTCAGGTCGTGCCACTGCATTTTTAGCGCCAGCAGCGGTGACATTTTTTACACACTACTTTGATTCTGCGCGCATGGGGATGATGGTATTGGTGGTGTTTTTAGTGGTGGGTTGGTGGTTGTTTTTTCAAATCAGGAAATCGGGTTAAGTATGTTAGTTATATTTGATTGTGATGGTGTGTTGGTTGATAGTGAAAATCTGGACTCTGAGGTTTTGGTGGAATGTTTTGCCGAAGAAGGCATCGCCATAACAGAACATGACATTGATTTGCGATTTCGTGGAAAATCAGTTCCGGATTGTGTGCAATTATCCAAAGAAATTTTATGTGAGTTGCCAGCCTGGAAAAATAAATCAGCCGAAAGCCAGCAGGCGGATACGGAAGCTTTCTGGAGAAAAAAACAATTGCGTTGCCTGGAAGTTTATCAGCAAAAACTGCAGCCAATTCCAGGTGTCGCGGATGTAATAGCGATGCTTAAACAACAGCAGGTTGCCGTTTGTGTCGCATCCAATGGTAAGCATGAAAAAATGGCCATCACTTTGGCGAAAACCAATATGGCACAATATTTTGGTAAAAACGTGTTTAGTTTTGAGGAGGTCAAACAGGGAAAACCTGCGCCGGATTTATTTTTAC
Source organism: uncultured Cellvibrio sp. (assembly GCA_946482345.1). The sequence goes on along the minus strand of CAMLRJ010000189.1, from coordinate 283 downwards.
ATGCCGCAAAAACCATGGGAGTATCACCTGAAAATACACTGGTGATTGAAGATTCTTTATCCGGTATTCGCGCTGCCCTGGCAGCGGGGATGAAACCATTTGCTTATTGCGCACCACAAGCCAATGGCGAGGATTATTATTTGCTGCCACAGATTAAAGAAATGAATGTGGCGTGGTTTACTGATATGAAACAGTTGCCTGGATTGTTGTTTGCAGAAAAAAGCTTCACCTCCTAACCTCCCCCTTGGCAAGGGGGAGGGACTTTACTCCCTGCTTAATGCAG
>CAMLRJ010000188.1 GCA_946482345.1 uncultured Cellvibrio sp. | reverse complement strand
ATTCGGAGAAAGCAACAGTGCGCTGATGGATTCTTTATTGATAAGGGCTGCAGTAGCCAAGGTCAACCTTGAAATGTTTCGAAAACTGGCGTTAGAAACATAAACAGCACCCGATGGATTTACTATCAGCAAATCGGCTGTTTCACCGACGATTTCAATCTTGTTCGAAATATTAACTTGTGTGGATTCGATAATAATCAGTTTTGCAGCTTCAACTAAATTATCACCATCAAATTTTGTAGTATTGGAAATGACTGTCGGTGTGTGCACACCAAAATCAGAATACTTGTTGTAACTTATGCCATTGGTAGCATTACCAATAGTTAAATATTGAGTTGACTCACCCGCTACCACAGTCGTAGCTTGGTTACTCGCTGGTGTGATAACCGCTGCTGCAAACCCCGACACAAAGACACAACTTAAAACAATAATCCGATAGACGAAATTCACAACATCCTCCACAAACTGATTGAACAACTATTTAAAAGCATTTAAACCGAACACAGTTAATTTACAGGGCCAATATAGACTGGCGCTGGTGCTGATCCGTAGGTTGGCAAAGTTGCACAGGAATTAACTTGACCAGCCGAGTTATAATAAAAATTAGCTTTTTTGGCATTTTGCTTTAGTTGAAGCAACATACTTGTCCACATGGCACAAGTAGTCGGACTTACATTTTGGTGGGTTCCATTCAAATTACAAATTACAGTGTAATCACCTCTTCCAGAGTGCATAATATTGACTGCGCCATCGCTATAAACAAGAACTGAGATTATCTCAGCGTTGCAGTCGAAAACAGCATAGGCTGATTGTATTTGCAACGTTAAAAGCACACTCAATCCAATTAATAACTTCTTCATCATAATTTACCTATTCAAAATTTAATTAATCACAACATTCAATATCATCGGTCTATTGTTTTCACAATAATTTGTATCCAATCTAACCCTGAGCGACTTCTTGGCTAATACCGCAGATAGCAACATACTGTAAATTCTGTCCTGCTGCTTTTCAGATAAGGAGGTTGATACCATATAGCTATCAACAAGCGTACAGTGTCCAGCAGGGTTGATAAGTATCACTGTTCAGATTAATTCTAATTTGTGGTTCGGTATAAGTATTTGACCACAAATCAAAATTCGAAATAGTTACCCAACCATTGTTACCATCATGAGCATTTGCGCATGATGCAAACATAATACTCAACGCTATCAATAATTTTTTCATATTTAGTCCAACATACTAATTGTTAATTAACTTTTTGACACTGCCCATCAACTTTCCACTTCTTGAAAACCTGAATAGCAGATTGATTTAATAAATCGAAACTGGTTTTGCCATCCATTTTAATGGTCATAAAATCTTCCGAAGATACCTCAGAAAAATCCTGCGGGTAATTAATTGAATGAGATTTGTTTTTACAGACGAACTCAAGATCCAACCATGCCGAAATTTGATCATCACCTTTTGGATAGGTACGGAAACCGTAATTTTTAATTTTAATTTCCAGAAGATTTTTATCTGTAGATTTGTCTATTTGAGAACGGAGAGTATTTTGAATTGAAAAATCTTTCGCGTGGGCGTGTAGATTGGTTGAGATTTCTTTTGCAATACCTTCATCGATTGCAATACCAATCGCTATGCCTCCGGCTCCCATTACAGAATCCAGCATGATTCCAGCTGCAGCGCCTCTTCCGGTAAACGATACTGATTCTTTACCTGCAAAGGATATTGGAATTGGAGGAGATACAGACAGACAGGCAGGAAGGGCAAATAAAGGCAAGGAGACAAAGGTCAGTTTGACCAGATGTTTAAATAAACGGTATGTGAATTCGGAAAGAATTTCTTGAATGGATAAGATGTGAATCGATAATCTGAATTTCATATCCTGATGCCCATATACACAACTTCTTAAAATGCCCTTTGACCTTGAATTCAACTTCTCTTGCAGACCGGCGCATAGTATAACCCTCAGTACAAATTTTCAACTATCAAAAGCAAAACACCGAAGCAAGCTTCGGTGTTTTAATTGCAGAGCATTAATGAATGAAGCTAAAGAAGCACCACATCATCAGCCTGAAGGCCTTTGTCGCCTTTTTGCAGAACAAAATCTACATTTTGTCCTTCGGTTAAAGAGCGATAACCTTCTGCACGAATATTACGGTAATGAACAAAAATGTCTTCACTGCTTTCTTGACGAGTAATGAATCCATAACCACGCACATTGTTAAACCATTTAACTATGCCTTTTTCACGATTGGACATACAACTACCTCAACAACTGGATGTTATTTTTATGACGTTTATCAAGTCATCCAATGAAGGCCAAAAACTATGGCGAATCCTGCAAATACCAAGTTACTACGAGTGTTACATTTGCGTGACCGGAATATTAACAAATCAAAACACCAAATACCAATTGACCAGTTAGTCGGTATATGATGTGAGTCACATAACTTTCATTTAAGATTTTTTCGTTTTTCCTGATAAGCAAGATAGTCTGGTATCAATCTTTCACAGGCTGTTGAAAATAGTGGCGAGGTCACTACAAAATCAGCGGATATTGCATTACAGGCAACAGGAATATTCCATACGGCGGCAATGCGCAATAAAGCTTTTACATCGGGATCATGTGGCATGGGTTCAAACGGATCCCAGAAGAAAATCAACAAATCAATTTTACCTTCTGTGATTAATGCGCCAACTTGTTGATCGCCACCCAGGGGACCGGAAATTAATTTTTGGATAGATAACCCAGCTTCTCGTTCGATCAAGCTTCCAGTAGTACCAGTTGCAAATAACTTATGTTCAAGTAATTTTTGTTTGTGTGTTTGACACCAAGCCAATAATTCTTTTTTCTTGTTGTCATGTGCGATGAGAGCAATGGATTTATTTTTAGCGAGTGATGCTTTTTTAAATTCCATGATATTTTCCTAATGAAAATTTATTTAGGATAGTTCCTCCCCCTGCCAAGGGGGAGGCTAGGAGGGGGTAAAAAGATCTCGGAAATTAGCAAAAATTTAAATCCCCCCTAGCCCCCCTTTTTCAAAGTGGGGAACTGAAAACAAAAACCCCGCATTGCGGGTTTTTTATCAGTGACTCAATTCCAACAACAATTTATTCAGTCGTTGCACATAAGCCGCCGGGTTTTGCAGCTGCGCACCTTCAGCCAGATTCGCCTGATCAAACAAAATATGGGCAAGATCGCTGAATCGACTTTCATTGGATTCAGCTTCCAGTTTTACCACCAGTGGATGCTCGGGATTCAATTCGAAAATTGGTTTTGAATCCGGTGCTTTTTGACCTGCCGCTTCCAAAATTCTGCGCATTTGCGCGCCCATATCATGCTCACCTACCACCACACAAGCCGGTGAGTCGGTTAAGCGATGCGTGATACGAACTTCAGACACCTCGGCTCCCAAGGCTTGCTTAACACGATCCAGTAAAGGCTTTTTCTCTTCAGCAATTTTTTCTTGCGCTTGTTTTTCTTCTTCAGAATCCAGCTTGCCCAGATCCAATTGGCCTTTGCCAACATCCTGGAAAGATTTGCCATCGTATTCAAACAAATGACTCATCAACCACTCGTCAACACGATCACTTAACAACAACACTTCAATACCTTTTTTGCGGAAGACTTCAAGATGCGGACTGCTTTTGGCTGTGTTGTAGTTTTCGGCAACAGTGTAATAAATTTTTTCCTGACCGTCTTTCATGCGCGCGATGTAATCATCCAGGGATTGCAATTGTTCTTCTGTATCAGCGTGAGTGGATGCGAAGCGCAATAACTTGGCAATTTTTTCGCGGTTGGTGAAATCTTCTGCCGGGCCCTCTTTCAATACCTGACCAAACTCTTTCCAGAATTTGTTGTACTTTTCAGTTTCACCTGTCGCCATTTTGCCAAGCATGTCCAATACTCGCTTGGTGAGTGCAGAACGCATAGCGTCGATATTCGGATCTTTTTGTAAAATCTCGCGCGAAACGTTCAAACTCAGATCATTTGAATCGACAACACCTTTGATAAAGCGCAAATACAACGGCAAAAATTGCTCCGCGTCATCCATAATAAAAGTGCGTTGCACATAGAGTTTTAACCCACGTGATGCATCGCGGTTGTATAAATCAAAGGGCGCTTTCGCGGGAATAAATAGCAAACTGGTATAGTCCAGATTACCTTCTACACGATTATGACTCCAGCTGAGAGGTTCGGTGTAATCGTGTGATATATGCTTGTAAAATTCTTTGTATTCTTCTTCAGTGACATCACTGCGTGAACGTGTCCAAAGTGCGGTTGCTGTATTGACGACCTCATCTTCAATCACATCTTTTTTATCTTCTTCATATTGCTCTTTCAGCATTACAACAGGAATCGCAATATGATCGGAATACTTTTTGATGATATTGCGCAAACGCCAACCATCAGCAAATTCCAGTGCGTCTTCTTTCAAATGCAATTCAACTTGCATTCCACGTGTCGCTTTTTCGACTGTCTCGACGGTAAATTCTGCTTCGCCAGTACACTCCCAGCGAACCGCTTCATTGACGGGCGCGCCTGCGCGACGGGTTGTTACCACGACCTTGTCTGCAACAATAAATGCGGAATAAAAACCCACACCAAATTGGCCAATTAATTGCGAATCTTTTTTCTGATCGCCACTGAGTTTTTGTAAAAATTGCGCAGTACCGGATTTGGCAATAGTCCCAAGATTATCAATCACCTCATCGCGTGACATACCAATCCCATTATCGGAAATGGTGATAGTTTTGGCGTTTTTATCAAAACTGATACGAATTTTTAATTCTGTATCGCCTTCATACAAATCCCCATTCGACACCGCCTCAAAACGTAATTTATCAGCAGCATCCGATGCGTTGGAAATTAATTCACGCAGAAAAATTTCTCTATTGGAATAAAGAGAGTGAATCATCAAATGCAGTAGCTGTTTGGCTTCTGTCTGGAATCCACGGGTTTCTTTGCGGGCATCAACGGTCATGGTAAGTCTCCTGTTAACAATGAATGTTGGGGAGATGGGGCGTTGGGAAGAAATTTCAAGGGTAGTTCCTCACCCTAGTCCGGAGGGAGAGGGTGTTTTTATCACTCACTGGGCGGCGGCACAGGTGATGGCTCCACTTCAGAAATTTCATCATCGTCACCCGCTTCAAGGCCTTCGTCGCCAGCATCCTCATCTTCCATGCCATCGTCCAGAGGCGCCTGCTCTTCCAATAACATGGCTTCGAGTGTTTGAATCCCTATGTGGTGTGTCGCAAAACCTGGCATGACAACCTGATCCAATGCCATGCCAATTACACGGCCATCGTAAGGTGATTTGATATCTGTTTTAGCATTGGTAATGGGATCGGTGACCGTTGCCAACACATCCCCTTTTTTTACTTTATTGCCTAATTGGACACGACTTAACAAGATGCCGCTTTGATTGGCTCTCACCCAGCTGGATCGATAATAAACCGGCGAAGACTGTCGCCAACGTGGTTGTTTGCCATACATGCCCAACTTGGAAATCAAGGTCATAATGGCATCGGTTCCTTCGGTGACAATTTTGCTCTGCATAGCCATAGGTTCGCCTGCTTCCAATGTCACAGCAGGGATCCCTGCCCTGACTGCCGCAGCGCGTAAAGAATTGGGATTTCCATGACTATTCAACACCGCAATACTGCCAAAACTTTGGGCAAGTGCCGCAACTTTTTCATCAGCCAAATCTGCGCGTAATTGTGTGAGATTGGTACGATGAAATGATCCGGTATGAATATCCACCAGTGCGTCACAATGCAAAATAATGTTACTGAAAAATGAATGTGCCAAACGCGATGCAGAACTGCCGTAAGTATTGCCAGGGAAATAACGGTTCCAGTCACGTCGATCCGGTAAATAACGCGAGTTACGCCTGAAACCCATAATGTTGGCAACAGGAACACCGATCAAAGTACCCGTTAATTTTTCAGAATGTACGCTATGCATAATGCGACGAATCATTTCAATTCCATTTAATTCATCACCATGCACTGCACCGGTTAAACACAAAGTCATACCGGGTTTTTTACCATGAATAACCAACACCGGTGTGCGTTCACTGAATCCACCCACAACCTCTTCAGGAATCCAGGACAAAGTTGCAGAAGAGTTGGGCGGAATTTTAGTACCAAGAATTAATTTTGGAGAAACAAACGAGAGTTCGGCTCGTGGTGATTGTGATGAAGAAGAATGGTTTATTTCGTCCACACCAATAGAAGAATGTGATACCTGACTTTCAATCGAAGATGCCGATGAAACTGCATCTGATGAGCCGCTGAACTCATCGCCAAGAACAACCAGATCATTTACCGAGCTGTAGGCTTGCGAAGATTTACTGCTTCTTGATGAGTGGCTTGCAAATGAAGAATCATTTGTTTTGGATGACACTGCAGAAGAAGCAGAAGACGAAGAACTTTTTTCTACCTTCAGGGGATAACTGATATCAAAAATATTCACACTCGATGAAGATTGTTTTGTTGCTTGTGCAAACGCAAAATTACCCAAACACAAACTGCACAACAAAAACCAGTGAGTGATTTTTATCATTCTTATTCCCATTCAATAGTTGCAGGTGGTTTGCTCGACACATCGTAACAAACCCGTGACACGCCGGAAATTTCATTAATAATTCGATTGGACACTTTTTCCAATAATTCATAAGGCAGATGCGCCCAACGAGCCGTCATAAAATCCACTGTCTCGACTGCGCGCAACGAAATCACCCATTCGTAACGACGACCATCACCGACAACACCTACAGATTTCACTGGCAAGAAAACTGCAAAAGCTTGTGAGGTTTTGTGATACCAATCAG
>CAMLRJ010000187.1 GCA_946482345.1 uncultured Cellvibrio sp. | reverse complement strand
CGTGAGTGCGTGATAATGATGCCAGTTCTGGTTTGCTATGTATGCCATAGTGTTTGCATTATTTCATAATAGGGTTTTGACTGCAAATCTGCTGCGTCGGGGTGGGTGTACGGGTAGTCCTATGCCTGGGGGAGACAGGACTCGACACAGGTGGGCAGAAATATGTTTTCCAAACATATTTCGCATATTCGTTCTCGTCCTGCGGCTGCCTCAAACAAAGTAAAACAGCCATCTTGATGATGACTGTTTTACTTTGGCAGTCCTGTCAGGACTTCTCTCGAATCAATAACAGAGGCTATGATGAGAAATTTGCTATAATACAAGCAATATGGCACGACTTGCACCAACGCCCTCCACTATCCATAAGCTGCTGGCTTTGAGTGGTGGCATTTGCTCCTATGAAGACTGTGGCGCCAGTCTTGTACAAGAAGAGGTTTTCAACGCAACACTTGCACATATCTGCGCAGCGTCGCCCGAAGGTCCGCGATATGATACGAGTATGACCGACGAAGACCGCCGGTCTTTCGAAAACCTCATGTATATGTGTCCGAGCCATGGTAGCCTAGTTGACAAAGAAAAACTCCATGCAAAGTATACAGTTGAGAAATTGCGGCAGGTTAAGGCCGACCATGAGCGCCGACACAGCGGCAGGCCATACATTCCGACGGATGACATTTTTGACGATGCATTTCAGGAAGCACAAATTATGGCGGTACAGAACAATACAATTAATGGCGATCGCAACACGCAAATCAACACGCAGCTTGTGGTTGCTGCCGGTGAACAATTTAGCGAAAGTGTAGCTGTGCTGCTCAAGAGTGTCGGCCAACATGTACCGTCTACCAAGTCAGAATCAGACACCGATGACGAGGAACCACAAGACCCCGGCACGCCAAGCAGACCGAGCGGGCCAGCACCAAGCGTGGGCCCAAATGATACTGGACGGGGTAAAGACGGAACGGATGATGATGTGCCCGGGTTAATCGATAGTATTGCCACTGCGGAAGAGCTAACGCCACAGTGGACTCAAACCATAAGCGACATCAACGCCGAGATTATAAAAGTTGGTGAGTACACTAAAGAATCTGCTAACATTCTCACCGCGCAAAATAGACGTAACGCAAATATGTCTGCTAAATTACCTGTCTTTAAGCAGTTAGCCAAACGCCTGTCGGATCCTGCTGATAAAATTGAAGATTTGACTGCACAATTCACCTTACAGCTTAATGAGATTGATCCTGGCGTAAGAGCGATGCTAGAGCTAGCCGCCGAGAATGCTCACCAAAGTGAGGATAACAAAACAGCAGCGCTTAACCTCTACTCTTCTATAGAAGAGTTGGTAATTTCATCAAACGAAGGATTTTCTTCTCTGGAAGGTATGCTTGAATCAACAAGACCAATAGAAAAAATGTCAAAAGACCTCAAGAAACCCCTACTCAGGATACGGAACAGTCTAGAATTGATGCTACGTGGAAGAGACACCATCGAAGAATGGTTAGCATTGATAAAAAATTCTAGAGATATTAGATAGGTCACACTGTGAGCATATTCAATCCACATCCAGATGATAAGAATGATATTTGGAACTATAAAAAATACTTAACCCATTCACTCTGGAGATTTCAGAGCATACAAAAATCAAAAAAAGCGCAGTTAACAGACGATGGCGGGCGTTTAGTTTTAAAATTTAAGGTCAACAGAGATCAAATATCACAATACAAAGAGAACCTGTACGTAAGCACGTCTATTGATGAGCATTCCAGAATCTTATTAATTGGTCGTGGAGCACATGAAGAGATCTTTAGCTCAGTTTTAAAGAAAAACCCTGCAGACATAGAGCTACAACCCGCGTGGGTACTAATACAAAGTAATTCAAATAAGAAAATTCCTCTGAAGTCACGAGACTACGAAGGTAAACTACCTGGACTATGTGACTACCTGGACTATGACGTCGCGGAATATGATTATGAGAATGACAGGTTTACGAACAAGACGATAAATTCGCTCACACTCGAGCTAAATAGTGGAATAGAAATTGAACTTCGTACTCGTTTAATTGTTGATACAAGTTTCGATTTCCAAGCCAAGATTGACTCATATGTCGCTATTCGTTCAAAGAAAGATGAAACGTTGATTAATAAATTATCCTTATTTAACAAGGTAGAAGAGTATTTTAATTTTGTGTTTTCCACACAGTATACGAACCAGATATTCAAAATTACAGACTGGGAGGGTAGACATAATAAAAATACCGAAGTCTATATGCTACATCCTCTCAAAGGCCAAAATACAGAAAGAAAAGACGGCCGTTACTACAATGAATTACTATTTACAAAGAACAACCTGCCTATAACAAATTCAGCAAATGCGATAGCAAACTGGGTTGAAAACTATGATTTGTTTAATGAGATTATCGAAACGATTAAGCTTTTAAAGACCAATAAGCTTAGCGAGGAGCTAAGGTTTTCTTTATTAATAAACGCCCTAGAAGCAACACATAGAAAGAACTTCAATAAACTAAAACAAGATAAGACAACCTTTAAGATACAGCGCCAAAGGATCCTAGACAGTATTCCCCTAAAGGAAGACAAGCAACTTATTGCGTTTCATCTGAATTGGGCTAACGAAATAAATCTTATTGATCGCCTTAAAGATATAAACGATATCGCAGCCTATTACGGCCTTGAGCCTTTTACTGAGGATGAGTTGGTAAAGATTAAGAATACCCGAAATTATCTTGTTCACAAAGATAAAGCTCTAAAATCAAAAGCTTTCTCAAATTTAGAGCTTTACTATGTAAATATTTCAATTGCAAATTTCCTAAAGATCATTGTTCTAAACCTACTTGACCTCGATAGAGATGAAATAATTGATATTGTTGAAACATCGAAACAATTAAACTCATTTTACAGGGATGCCCCAATAAATGAGAAAGTCTCTGGACTACTCTAGATTGAGGATAATTTGCTTTTTTACGGAACATAATTTAACAACTTTTAATATTCCAAATTGCTATGCCCATACCTCATTTTATACAGAGGGCCTGACAGGACTCGAACCAAATTACAGGGATGAGAATTTGCACACAATTAGAAAATATTTCAAAGTATGAAAAATCCGAGTCAAAAATGGCTCGGATTTGCGTTTCTCACCTCTGTTTGAGGTTCGAGATTTATCTTCGTGGCAGTCCTGTCAGGACTTCTCTCGAATCAATAACAGGGGTTACTGTAATTGCTCGTTTAGTCTATCTGCTGCCTGTAAGCCACTAGTAAACGCGCCTTCTATGAATGGGCCACCTAGATAATCGCCAGCAAAGACAAGTTTGCTGTCAGGCTGTTCAATTTCTCCATCAGCAAACAGGTGCAGTTTATGAAAATGACCATGGCCAAAGACTGGCAAAGCCTCCGGCCATTTTTGAAAGTAGGTTGCAGTGGCTTGAGCACCAGGACTCAAGACAACACTTTCGTAAGCAGTTCTTTCCTCCAAGAGTTTGTGTATGATCTCTTCATTAGAGAAACTCTGCAGCTGCTCCGAGGAACCTGAGGCATACGCCTTAACGCTTCCTAAAACTTCACCGTTATTTGTCTTTTCAGGCGTTACTGTTATTGCGGCAAGCTGACTATTTTCGACGCGCGGGAACGCTAAGCCCTTGTCACCCCTAGTTTGGTTTGCGTTGTAGGTTTGAGCTACAACAGCCGTCGATGAGTAGCTAATTGAATCAAAGAATTTCTTCTGGTTGGTAGAAAGATCAGGGAGTATTTTTGAAACAATCGAGGCAGTTGTGGCGCAAACGATGCCATCAGCTTGCAGCCACAATTCACTGTCTTTATGTTGTGCATTAACGATGTACCTACCCGCTTCTTCTTTCTGGACATTGCGAACCGTAGTGCTAAGAAGCACCTCACAATCCTTTGCCAATTCTTCTGGTATCTGCTGCAAACCTCCGGTTAATCTCATGGTGCCGCCTTTTAGCGTAGCCTTAAGAATGACAAGCAGTATCGCGAAGCTGGTACGTTCAGGTGTCCAATAGAAGTAACCATTTAAGATGGGCTGGGCGACATATTCTAGTAGTTCTTTGCCCGCCTTACCGCGTAACGTATCGGCGACAGATTGTGTATCATATTTTTCAGCGCGCCAGGGTGCTTGCATGTCAATACTACGCCAGCTAATAAGGACCTTGAAGATTAAGGGGATTACTCGCAGCTTTGCCCTCCAAGACAAGGCTCCATTGCCAGCAAGTGTGCTAACTGTCGCCATCTTCACCTTGCCACCTCGTAAAATACCTGAACTGGCGCGCTGGCGATACAATTTTGCGTCCAAACCAGATTCAGATAGAAAAGCCAAGGTGTTTTTGTAGCTCTTCGTCATAAAAGCGGCACCCATTTCAATTGCAGCGCCATCTGCATCTTCGTTCCTAACACGACCACCAAGGTAATCATTTTTCTCGAGTACGGTAACTTTATAGCCGCGTTTACGCAGTGAATATGCGGCACCAGTGCCGGCTACGCCTCCACCAATCACGACTATATGTTTTTGCATATAGATATAGTACCAAACAATATGCTGATGTTCCTTCGCTTTTACCGATGGGGGGGTGACAGGACTCGAACCAAGTTACAGGGGTGGTAATTTGCAGATAGTCAGAAAACATTTCAAAACAAGAAAAATCCGAGTCAAAAATGACTCGGATTTATGTTTCTCACCTCTGTTTGAGGTTCGAGAGTTTACTTCTTGGCAGGGGTGTTTGGTCTTTAGTAAATGGCCCGAAGACAACTCATTTGAGATGGAACGGGACATCGAGGCGATTCGTCAGTTACTGGACGAGCCTCAGAGCGGCCAGGAGGAAGACGAATGCTAGGCCCAAGACGCATACGCCTACAACCTACATCACAATTGTATAATGAGCAGACATTTTACCGAGCATTTGAAAGAGACTTAGCGTACTGCAAGTACGAAGCCATCATTGAAAGTCCGTTCATGACAACTAAACGCCTCAGCACGTTGCTGCCACTGTTTAGAAAAATGGCTGTGCGCGGCGTTCGGCTGGTCATCAACACTAGACAACCCCAAGAGCACGAAGAATACTTGCAAGCCGAGGCCGAGAGGGGCATTGCATTGCTGCAAGATATTGGTGTAGAGGTTCTTTTTACGGGTGGTCATCATAGAAAACTGGCCATTTTTGACCGACAAGTTTTATGGGAAGGCAGTTTAAATATCCTTTCGCAGAATGACAGCTGCGAGATTATGAGGCGAACAGAATCACCGCAGCTTGTTTGCGATCTGTTAAACTTCTTGCGAATCAATGAGTATGCGACTAGCCTCGAATAGCGGTCGCTTGCTCGACAAGCCTTTGAAAATGATTTTGCTCATCAGCACCTTTGACTGTTAATATTTTTTGTTCAAGGTGGAACTTCTTGCTACCGCGCTGAACCGTCATCTTAATGAGCGGATTAGGCTCTTTGAAGATTTTAGTCACACCGTTGACTACTATGCCAGATGTATTTGCTGTGGCTTGTAATGACCTGAACGGCTCAGCGCTTTTTCCTTCAATTTCAATTGCGGTCAGCATATATTCCATAGACTCTGCGTTCCGCAGAGTAAAATAAACTGAGTCCCCGTCACTCCATCTGTGAAATTCAGTTGCACTAACATAAATATTCGGGAACTCCTCTATGACATTGGCAGTAGCCAGCATACCTTCGATCCTGCGCACCAACTCCTTCGCCACCTCCGATGGTTTGTCGTCGGTACGCACACGAATAAGATTTCTACTCCATATATCAAAGGGCATACTTCTTTCGGGTCGTTCGCCATCATAACAATAAACAAAGAGGCTATGCTCGCTTTTGGTCTTTAGCGCATAGCCAATCTCGGCCATAACATTTGGGTTTGGTATTAGTTTGTCGTCTGTTTCCGCTATAGGAGTGACATCTGCTATAAATACTGCGCACTCGTCAATCTTCTTGAAGATAGTTTCGACTATATTGACAGAGGAGAACGTGTTCTGTGTGTCGCTATCTAGCTCGGGACGGTTTGCTTCTTCTACGGTTTTACCGATCTGTTTTACCGCAATCTCGAGGGCTCTCTTAAATTTGTTGCGCGCAGCGCTATTGTCCGACTGCCATGAATAGAATATTTTAGCCATACTGTCGCTCGCTATTTTTTGCTGCCACTGATAATCTTTGGAAGCAAAGTCATCGGGAGGTCTAACGCACGTAGTAAACTTATTGCTGACTCGGCTTGAGGTATGCTAATCCCACGTTCGATCTTCGGATAGGTATTCTTACCGAGACCCGCCTTCTTGGCTAACTCGTCTTGAGTCCAGCCCTTTGCTAATCGGGCTTCTTTCAAGATATCACCTGGCGTTTTTGGTTTGCTCATATAAACTTATTTTACCATGACCGCAAGATAAATCACCCTTTAGCGGCGATTGACGGATGCTAGTTTATCCGGTCCACTATCTCATCAACTACTCTATCGAGTGGCCGTGTTGCATCAACTAATGTTGCGCCCAGCTTTTTGTAATCCGCTTCAGCTGTTTGTTGCCATCGTAAAAGGTCAGCAAATTCATGAGGGTTTTTGCCAAAATCATTGGAGGTGCGATGCATAATTCGGTGTTTAAGGCTTGATTCGTCGATATGAAGAGCAAAGACTTTATCAAATAAGTCCCATAGCTCGTCAGCGTCATTACTAGTAACGCCACACAGAAAGACGGTTTCGCCGTCCGCCTTGGCGGCAAGCTGCTCTACATCTTCGCGTTTTGCTTTCCAGGTGTGTTTTGAGCGCCATTCGGGTGTGCGGTCTTCTGGCGTGATCTTTTCAGTTACAGGTTCGTCGGTATCATTATGGTAAAAGAAGGCGATACCGTCATTGTCGGTG